>JALOTT010000006.1 GCA_025457745.1 Verrucomicrobiota bacterium | reverse complement strand
CACGAAGATCATCCGTGGCGTTCCCCAACGGAGTGGATCACCGAGTTTTTCCGGCACGATGCGCAGATCAAAGCCATACTGGAAAGGATGGCCGGGAATACCGCGCCAGCGTTCGGCAAACGTCTCAGCGTAGCAGTGGAGGCAGCCGGGGCTGACTTTGGTGCAGCCGCGAACTGGATTCCACGTCGCGTCCGTCCATTCGATTTTTGAGTTGTCGCTCACATCATCATGGTTGCGGTTCAACCTGGCATGTGTTGGGGACACAGGAAGCCGATACGAATTCCATTTTGACCCAACGCATTTCGGTGTTCCCACCAATCAGAATCCACAGCATTCAAGATTTCGGGTTCGTTACTACTTGCTCTGGCAACAGCGACATAGATGCGATCCGCTAAATCAAATTGATCGAGCGTTGGATCGGCTGGGAACTCTGCGAAACCATTCGCATTGGCGGTTAAAGACACTTGCTCACAACGTTCGGCAACCGCTTGGTTTTCCCAAGCCCACTGCATGAAAGCGTCACCAACTCCTGGTTGCCCGGTAGGGTTCAAATGCTGGCGATACAGATCGAGGATCTGCATCTGGTCATCTATCACCAACATTCCAGATTGAACAATTTCAAGCAGCGCATTAACCGAAGCGTTTTGGCAGTCAAGGTCTGCGTGCGTTTCCCTGCCATTTGCCACAATCGGCACGTTGACATCCACAACGTAGGCGCTCATGCCGCTTGTTGTTCTTTCTTGCGCTCAATCGCCGCCTTAGTCGTCAGTGCCATTTCTTCAAATTGATTACCAAAGAAATCTTTGGGCCAATTCTCGATGCTGCCAAAAAGGTCAACATTGAGAGGCTTCAAAGAGGACGCCCCATTGTTGGATTCACAGAAATAGAGCGCGGTCGTATCTGGGGCAATTTCTTTCTCAGCAATCCGCCGTTGAAGGCGCTTGAGCAGGTGTTCGCTGTGGCTTTCAAAAACAATCTGAACATTGCGAGTCTTGACGGCATCAATGAAAACATCTGCCAATCCAGCCTGCACCGCCGGATGCAGATGGATTTCCGGTTGTTCCAAGATGATGATCGAGCCTGCCGGTGCGTAATAGCACAAGACTATCGCCGGAAGAATTTGTGAAACACCAAAACCCACGTCGGTAATCAGCACGTCTGGCGAACCTGGATTCCGGCGAACCTTTACTCGATAAATGTTCCCTCCCTCTTTGGCCACCGGCTCAACGCTGAACCCGCTTATCAGGTGAAGTTCCTTCAACCATGTAGCCACGCGTTCTTCAAGCGTTTCTTTTTTGCTGCCTCGTCCGCGAGAAAGGTATGTCCCTTTCTCTTTGGCCGCCAGCAAAGCCTCCACAACGCGCTCACCGCGTTGTCCCATGTCTGCAGGCTCTACTCCCGACCAGGGGTATTGTCTCTTAGGATAATCGCGCAGAGGACCAAGATACTTGACCCCTTCAAATAGACGCTCAAAGGCCAACTGAAGATCCGATAGGAAACCTGCATTTTGGAAACGCGCGTTCACCTCGTTAGGAAACCCGTAACATTTTACCGGGGCAGACAGTCCCCATTTCCGTCCACGCGTCCGGACAAATCGGAAATCGGCGGAAGGACTCACGGTGAGTTCATAACCCCCTGACTTTTGACGCATCTCAAAGCTGCGATTTGCGAACGAATAGACAAAATTGTTGACCAACAAACGCCGCTTTTCATTTTCGGTTATCTCGACCTGAAAGCCGATTTCTTCGCCGGAGAACAATTCAGCTTTTTTGTCCTCGGGATGTTTGACGACCAGCCGCTGGTTCAACTTCCATCGGATGTTCCAATCCAAAGCCCCCGATGTATCATGTGAGAAGATAACGTCTCTGAAGCTACCCAGATTGGCCGGACTTTTCTCGTTTCCAAAATCCAAAACCTGCAGACGATCCGTAGATTCCACGGTTTGCTTGATCATCAAAAGCAACTGAAGAATGCTCGTTTTCCCAGAGCTGTTCGTTCCGAAGAGCCCGGTGATTGGAGCGAGGCGCATCTTGTCAACGCGCTTCCAAGATTTGAAATTGCCGAAGCTCAATTCGGTGATCATATGCAAGGTTAGTATTTGACTCTGCTCACAGCGTAAATGTCTTTCATCACAACTACAATCCCAGTTTCTTAAACCGGCTGTTCACTTCCTTGAAATGGAAGTCGAGCGAGCAGAGGGCTTCGAGTTCGCCCTTCTTGAAATGTTTTGCCACGGCGTGGTCGGCTTGGAGTTGTTCGACGAAGTCCGCGTCGTCGCGGCCGGCGTGTTTGACTTCCCAGGTTTTCATCGCGGCGTCCTGGCAGAGTTTGTAGGCGGCTTCGCGGGTGAGGCCTTTCTTGATCAGTGCGAGCAGGACGGTCTGGCTGTTCCACATGCCGAGCGAAAGGCCGAGGTTCTTCTTCATGTTCGCGGGATAAACGACCAGGCCGTCCATCAGGCGCGTGAGCAGGCCGAACATGTAATCCAGCAGCGTGCAGCTATCGGGGAAGATGATGCGCTCGACGCTGCTGTGGCTGATGTCGCGCTCGTGCCAGAGGGCGACGTTTTCCAGCGCGGCCAAAGCATTGCCGCGCAAAACGCGCGCGAGGCCGGTGAGGCGTTCCCACGTGATGGGATTGCGCTTGTGCGGCATGGCACTGCTGCCTTTCTGGCCCTTCGTGAAAGGCTCTTCAGCTTCCAACACTTCCGTGCGCTGTAAATGGCGGAACTCCACCGCCCAACGCTCGATGCTCGCGCCGACGAGGGCCAAGGTTGTTTGAAATTCCGCGTGGATGTCGCGCTGGACGACTTGCGTGGCGATGGGCGCGGGGCGCAGGCTGAGTAGGTGGCAGACGTATTTCTCCACTCGCGGCGAGAGGTGGGCGCTCGTGCCCACGGCGCCGGAGATTTTACCGACGGCCACGGCTTCGCGCATTACTACCAGCCGCCGCAACGCCCGCACGAACTCATCGTGCATCAGCGCGAGTTTGAGGCCGAACGTCGTCGGCTCGGCGTGGATGCCGTGGCTGCGTCCGATGCAAGCTGTGAACTTGTGTTCGCGCGCGCGCCGGGCGATGACCGGCAGCAGATTTTTCACATCCTCAATGAGAATGTCCGCGCTTTGCACCATCTGCACCGCGTAACAAGTGTCGCCCACGTCGCTGCTCGTCAGGCCGAAGTGAAACCAACGGCTGGCCTTGGTAGCGCCGGTCTGTGACCGGCGATGCCTGGTTTCTCCCTTTTGGCGGTCATAGACCGCCGCTCCCGGGGTTTGGTCAATTTTCTCGGCAACGGCGGTAGTGAAGCCAATAACGTCGTGATTCAGAACTTGCTCCAGTTCCTTTTGCCGCGCCACCAAGCCGGGCAGATCGGCGAACCACTTGTCGCAACCGGCTTTGATCCTCTTGAAATCCTTCGCGGGGACGACGCCTTCCTTCACCAAGGCTTCGCTGGCGAGGAGTTCGATCCGCAGCCAGGTCTTGAGTTTGTTTTCGTCGGTCCAGATGGCCCGCATTTCGGGCCGGGAGTAGCGCGTAATCATGGGGTGATTAAAAAGGAAAAGGGGGAAATAAAAAAGGAAAAGCGGAGGCGGGAATCAAGAGCCCGGGCGTTGGCGTTCAGGCTTTAGCCTGCCCGCCGATGTACCAGAGACAGAAAGCATCCACGGACACGCTAAAGCGTGGACTCCAACTACCGTTTCCCCATCTTCTTGCGAGCCGTTTCGAGGATTTTACGTTCGCGGTCAGTGAGACTTTGGATGCCGTGGGCGGAAATTTTATCCAGGATGGGGTCCACTTCCCGGCTGATGAATTCGTCAGGCGGCAATTCCGGCTCGGTTTCGGTTGGCGTCGTCCGCCACGGGCGGCCCCGGACGGCGGCGGCGCGGACCAGTTCGCGCTTGCGTTGGCGGGCTTGGAGCGGGTGCCAGTTGGAAAGGTTGAGCCGGAGGCGGTCGCCCCAACGGATCAGGAGGTAGCCCGCCCACATGCCGCCCAAGTGGGCGCCGTGCGCGACGTTATCGGTGGCGAGCGCGATGCCGAAGATGGCGATGGCCGCGCTGGCGAGCAACAACGCCCGCGCCGTGAGGGTGAGGGGCAGCACGAAAAACAACAGCAGCGTGAGCCGTTGATCGGGGAACAATCCAGCGA
Organism: Verrucomicrobiota bacterium; assembly: GCA_025457745.1. Taxonomy (GTDB): domain Bacteria; phylum Verrucomicrobiota; class Verrucomicrobiia; order Limisphaerales; family JADLHS01; genus JALOTT01. The sequence continues at coordinate 21,740 of JALOTT010000006.1, read as the reverse complement.
ACGCGGCGATCAGCCCATACAGCCCCGCCGAGGCGCCGACGACGGGGACGTGCGAGCCGTCATTCATCAATCCGCCAAAATGTTGCGGCAGAAAGTAGCTGCAGCCCACGTGCAATAATCCACCAATCGCGCCGCTGCTGAGGTAAAGCTGCAGGAAGCGCGATTTGCCGAGCGCCTCCTCCACCGCGCGGCCAAAGACGTAAATGCCCCACGAGTTGAGCAGCAGGTGAAGCAGCCCGCCGTGCAGGAATTGAAACGTCAGCAATTGCCACACGAATCCCTGGCGAAGCCCGTCAAGGCTCAAGGCAAAATACCGGTCGAGCGGAAAATTCAGACGGGCTTTTTGAAGGCCGAGTTGAATCAGAAAGACGACCGCGTTGATGAGGATCAGCTTGACCGTCAGCGTCCTTCCCGGCGCACCCGGCGTTTCGCGCATGTAGTCGCGATCTTCAATCATCGCGGCAAAGCTAGCCGCACCGATTCATTTTTTCAAGGTGCGGAATGGATCGTTGGGCAAAGCCTCAAATCCACGAGCCTCGGCGCGCAAACCGGTTTCAGTGCGCGCCACCAGCAATGTCTTCATGCCGGGCCGCAAGCGGGCGATGGATTCATGTCCCGCGCCACCCAAAGTGAGCAACGCCGTGGAAAGCGCGTCGGTCTCCGTGGCCGACGGCAGCACGACAACGGCAAGCAGGCTGCGGTTCACGGGTTGGCCGGTGCGCGGGTCAATCACGTGGCCGAAGATCGTTCCGCCCGATTGAAATGACCGCCCCCACATGGCGGAGACGGACATGGCTTCGTCACACAACGACACGGTGGGCAAAGAGATTTCGCCCTCTCCCAGCGGGAGAGGATCGGGGTGAGATTTCTCCGAAGAAATCGCGCTTTGAACCTCTGAAACTGGTAGGGACGCGTTCCACCGCGTCCCCATCTTTCCAGCCAGAAGTTTGGGACGCGGGTGGAACGCGTCCCTACCAAACGCAGCGGGAGGTTCATGGGGAGGGAGAACACGACGGACTTCGGAACTCCAAACGCTGGCCGGCGGCGTTTCGATGGCCACTTTCCAAAACCCGCCGCCGGGCGGACCGCCGATGGCGTAAACGGTGCTGGTGCCGCCGTGAATCAAAGCGCTCGTCACGCCGGCCTCTCGCAGAATCTCCGCCGCCTGGCCGACGGCGTAGCCTTTGCCAATCGCGCCGAGGTCAATCATCACGCCGTCGCGCGCAAAGCGCACGGTGCGATTTTGCGGGTCGAGCCGAACGTGTGACATGCCGACCTTGCCTCGCGCCTCGGCAACGGCTTCAGGCGTGGGCATTTTTCCGGTGCCGCCCAGGAACCCCCAGGCGCGCACGAGCGGCGCGATGGTGATGTCGAAGGCGCCGCCGGTTTCGGCGTGCAATTGCTGGGCGTGTTGCAGCAGCGCGAACACGGCCGGCGTCACGCGCACGGCTTCACGCGCGGCGCGGGCGTTGAGTTGGGCGATTTCGCTGCCCGGGCGGTAGAGGCTGAGCTGGTTTTCGAGCCGGTCAATTTCAGCGAGCGCTTCCTCCCCGGCGGCGCGCAGGGCCGCGGGGTGGTCGCCGTGCAGCACCAGTTCAAACCGCGTGGCCATCGCGTGGCGGGCGAGAGTGACGGTTGGCATGGCCGTTTCAGGTAGCCGCCGACGTAAGGAGGCGGAAGATCGGGCCGCCGGCGAGTTCCGCCTCCTCACGTCGGCGGCTACGGGCGTTACGACAACTCCGTCGAGCCGTAAGTCAACGGTGCGATTTCCTTGCCGTCGGCGGTCGTGACCTTGCGGGTCTTTTCGTCGAACAGGCACGCGATCTTGAGCCGGTCGGACATTTCGGCGAGCGAAATGACCGTCTGCACCCGAAGCGCGAGGTCAATCCCGCAGTTCGGCTGCTGGTTCGTGCGGATGCAATCCATCCAATTCTTGTGGTGCGCGCCGATGTCTTCGGTGGGCTTGAGGCCGTCGAACGTTTCGGGATCAATTTCCTCGGCAAACTCCTTTTCCGGCTTCAACTCGATGCGCTCGCCGGAGGTGCCGATCTCCAACGACGCATGATGGCCGTAGAGGACGAAGCCGGGGCTTTTCGCGTTGACCGTGCTGCACGCGAGCATGAGCGAAACGCCGCTGGGGAATTCCGCCAGCAATTCGATGTGCTCGGGCACGTCGCGTTCCGGCGTGCCGTCGGTCTGTTTCTTGTCTGTATGCACGTTCTTGGTGCCGATGCTCACGACGCGCGAGGGGAACTCCGGTTTGCCCATGGCCAGCATCAGCGGATGCAACCGGTGCGGCATGAGGTCGCCCAGCAGGCCGGCGCAATACGGATAGTATTTCCGCCAGCGGAAATAGTGGTCGGCGTTGAACGGAATGCGTTTCTTGACCTGGCCCAGCCATTTCTCCCAGTCGAGATTCTCGGCCTTGGCGTCAGGGTCAATCGGGTAATTCCATTCGCCCTTGGGACTGTTGCGGCAATAGTAGCCTTGCGCCCAGACGAGCTGGCCGATCTTGCCGCCCTGGATCATCTCCGCCGCCTTGTGCCACGCCTGCGCCGAGCAGCCTTGCGAGCCAACCTGCAAAACCTTCCCGGTCTTTTTGACCGTGTCCTGCACCGCGAAGGCTTCGCCGAGGTAGCGGGTCATCGGCTTCTCGCAATAAACATGCTTGCCGGATTCCATCGCCGCGATGATGGCCGGGGCGTGAATCGGGTCGTGGGTGGAAATGACCACGGCGTCAATATCCTTGCGTTCGAGCAGTTTTCGGTAATCGGTGAACGTTTCCACCTTCGCCCCGGCGTTGTCCTTCTCGATGTAATCCTTCGCCGCGCCGATGCGTTTCTGCCACACGTCGCACACGGCCACCTGCGCGACATTGTTCGCTGACGCGTTTGATTTCATGATGCGCACATGCGCGTTCATGCCCTGCGCCCCCGCGCCAATGAAGCCGACCGTGATGCGGTCGTTGGCGCCGATGACTTTGCCTGCCGCCGGCGCCTGGCCGTAAACGGTGCGCTGGAACAGCGGGCTGGCCGCCACAACGGCGGCGACGGTGGCGGTTTTCTTGAGGAATTCCCGGCGGGTGGCCGGGGCGGCGGAAGTTTGAGTCATTTTCATTGGCATAATAAAATGTTTGAACTGACAGACGCAAAATAACAGGACGAAATTCAGGGTCAATCAATCAAATTTGCGCGGGCATCCGGTCTTGACACCAGAAACACTCAGGCCCAAAGCGGCTCAGAAGGCGTTCCGCGAAATGGAGTGACCGCTTTAATGGTTTCTGCGCCACTCAGAATGAGGTAGTGCAACGGCGAAGTGTCCGAGACAACGACGCTTACGAGGAGGCGAGGAATTAGCGCTTAGGGCGGTGAGCGGCGCGCTGGGCATCGGCGAGGAAGGCGGACGCATATGGCGGGCTTTAGGCAAAGGCATTTGAATTAGTTTCAAATGCCCTTCATCAGATTTCCGACGCGAATTCCGAGGGCATCTGCGATTGCTTGAATCGTAAAGAGCGTCGGATTCTCAACGCCGCGCTCAATTCCGCTCAGAAATGCCCGGTCCAGATCAGCCTTGGCGGCAAGCGCCTCTTGAGACAACTGGCGCTCAAGCCGGGCTTCCCGAACCCGCTGTCCGAACTGTTTCGAAACATCATGCCGCACTTGGCGGAGTGTGGCCTAAATCCAACGGCTTTGGCTGTAGGCTATACCCAACATGAGGCTTGACAGTTATCTGGAGGCGAGAGAAGCTGCAGCAGTTGTCAGCTGCTCTGCGGGCGGGCTAGGGCGCTTGAGGTGGGTGACTCCTGAATCAGATGAAAGCGAAAGGCCCTCGATCGAGGCTTGGGGTATTCAGTCGTTTCGGAATTATCCTCTTGCTGGCGATTGTCGCCGTGTGCCTGTTGGCCCGCCGAGACCGCAGTAACCCAAGCGAGTTGGCGCAGCGTTCCACTGAGCCAACTCAAAAAGAAAATCAGCATTCAGCAGCAGTTCCTCCCTCCAGATCATCGAACACCACGAATCCCTCTGGCAGCGCAGCTTCTTCACAACCTGCTGCGACAAACCTTGGCGGAGAGGCAGTTCCGGAACACGTCCAAACGTGGCTGCGCGAGCGTTTGACCGCCGAATCTTTTGCCGGTGGTATCGCACTTCTCAAGGACCAGTCTCTTTCAGAACAAGCGCGCGTGCTGATCTTGGACAAGTTGCATAGCTGGCGCAGATACCTAACGCCAGACAACCTGAAAGTCCTGTTCGCTGAAACGGAGTTGATCGCCAAAGACGCGACCCAACCAAGGGAGCTTCGATCTCGTGCTGTCAGTGCAATGGCAACGATTCTGGTCGTGCTACAAGAACAGAACCTGTTCTCCCCAGGAGAGGTCCAAGCGTATGCTTCGTTTCTCACGGAACTCAGCCAGGCCAAGGAAGCTGACTTGTTGGTTCGCGGCAGAGCGATTCGCGCTTTGGGAATATTGAAGGCTGACAACGCAGGGCCGATGCTCCGAGAACTGCTGGCTACTCCCGAAAATGTGAACAATCAAGAACTCGCTCGTAACGCTTGTTTGGCCCTTGCTCAGGTAGATGGGGTGGCTTCCGTTCCAACGATTAGCAGGGTGCTTGAAACTACGAGTGACGATGCGGTATTCGGCACGGCGGCATTTGCGCTCGGACAAATTCAGACTCCCGAATCGTTGGCCGCGCTGGTGCGCAACGAATCAAGATTCCCTGGTTCGGGCTCTGCCGATGCCGCGCTGGTAAATATGGAAGACCTGATCTTGAGAATTCTTCAAAGACCAGAAGACCCGAACATCGCTTCCGCAATCGAGGCCACAAGACACTTATGGAAGGATGGCCAGCGAGACAAATACACGCCACTTCTGCGCGCGTTGGTGGCAAGTTCCCAGTTGACGGCGCAGCAAGCAGCCATCGGTCGTCTTATCGAAGAGTCGCGATCTATGCCTCTGGAGCAGGAACAGCGGGCATTGTCCTTGATTCTTCCTTCGATTGCCAACAATCCCCAACTCGCCGATTACACGCAGCAAATCGAAAACAGATTGAACGCCAAGCCTCTCGTTCCAAACGCAGCAACGATCCCGACTGTCGGTCGCTCAAGATAAGGAGAAAACCATGAACCACATGAACACTTGTTTCGCTCCGATGAAAACTAAAACCATTGCCGCTGCGTTGGGCGGGATAGCCTTGTTGATTCTTGGCACGTCCACGGCTTTCGGGCTGGGGAATACTACGGCGCAAGAGTATGGCGATGCCGTTTACCGCAAGCTCTACTTCCCGATCGGCCCAAACTACAATCATGCAGGCCTCTTTGCGGGCCAGTCTGGGGGAGTCAAGCGGTGTATTGAAGCCGACACCCTTACAGGGGACACGACCAAAGACAATTCGTTCAGCGGCTCGTTTTCAGGATATGGCTCGGACTACTATGGCGCATATACGCTGGACTACGGGACGCCGTCGTTCAGCGATAGGAAAACGATCATGGCAACAGCCAAACAAGTCGCTGATGCGTATATTTATTACACGTATATTAACGCTCTCGACCCAATCACAAGCACACGTCCAGTCACGACAGCAAACATCGATAATCTTCGTTGTGACGGCGTCGTCGAATACTGCTATGAGTACAACAATTACCAATCTTGGTGGCACACCAGCTATCCAAGCCGTTGGCAAATCTCAATGTTTCCTGAGGAGCACAACGATGCCCCGGATTTGTCGGTCGAGCCCGGCACCGAAGAATCTCCTTGGGCGCAGCGCGGCGCTCCTCCGTCCTCCTCCGAAGGGCCGGGATCTTACCCAAATCCGAACAATGCCCGCTTAACACGACCCGCAGTAATCGCGTTTCCCACGTATTTAACCCCCTCCTATTCGCGCATCAATGCGACGACAATTGATGTGACGATCACTGCAACTGACGCGTCTGGCATCGCATACATTGGCTACAAAATGCCCGGCTCATCAACTTGGTCGTATACTTCATGGCAAGCCCAGCACCCCACAAGTGCCTCGTATGCTTACGTCATACGGATCACCAGTGCCGGGACACTTTACTATTTTGCGGAGGACAATGGCGGAAACTTCCCGGCTTCAGCGCCGGGGGTGAGCTTCTACACGGTTAGCTCGTCGGCTGGCTCGGGTGGGACGATCAGCCCAAGCGGGAGCGTGCTTGTCCCATACGGCCAAAGTTACGCGTTTACCGCCTCGCCAAATGCCAATTACACTGTGGACAAGTGGTATGTGGACGGTTCAGCCGTTCAGACCGGCGGCAACAGCTATACGCTGTCGAATGTTCAAGCCAACCGTAGTGTGCAGGTCACTTTTAAGCTGAATACTATTTCCGTCACAGTTCAAACGAGCCCCTCGGGCCGCTCGTTCTCCGTGGATGGGACAACCTACACATCGTCGCAGACTTTTAATTGGACGCCCGGCTCAAGCCACACAATTGCGACAACTTCACCCCAAAGCGGCTCAACCGGCGTGCAATACACCTGGAGCAGTTGGAGTGATGGCGGGGCGATGTCGCACTCGGTCTCACCCACCAGCCCCACAACCTACACGGCCAACTTCAAGACGCAGTATTATCTGACGATGAACGCCGGGATGGGAGGAACGGTCAGTCCGAGTAGCGGCTGGTATGATTCCAGCCAAAGCGTGCAGATCAACGCCACGGCGAATGGTGGATACACCTTCAACGGCTGGACGGGCAGCGGTTCGGGGTCGTACAGCGGGATGAACAACCCGGCCAATGTGACGATGAACGGGCCAATTACGGAAGCCGCCAGTTTCGCAGCGAATCCAGTGCTGTCGCACAGCCCGTCGAGCCTGACGAATTCGGTGATGAAATGCCAGAACGCCACGAACCAGACGTTCGAGGTTTGGAACTCCGGCGGCGGAACATTGAGCTTCACGAACACGGTTGACCAATCGTGGCTCTGGGTTTCACCTACTAACAGCACCAGCACTGGTGGGCACGACACGATTCAGGTCAGCTACAGCACAGCGGGTTTGGACGCTGGCACGAACTACGCCACCATCACCATCAAATCGCAAGTCGCCACGGACACAATTCCCGTCACGCTCACCGTGCTGCCGCCAATCCCATTCACTTTCACGACCAATGACGGCACGATCACCATCACCGGATATACCGGCCCCGGCGGTGCGGTGAACATTCCCAGCACGATCTCTGACTTGCCCGTCAGCAGCATCGGGAGCAATGCGTTCTATTACTGCACCAGCCTGACCAGCGTAACGATTCCCAATAGCGTCACCAGCATTGGGGACTTTGCGTTCTTTAACTGCTACAACATGACCAATGTTACGATCCCCAACAACGTCACCAGCATCGGGAAAGAGGCGTTCGCTGCCTGCGAAAAACTGATGACCGGCGTAACGATTCCGAACAGCGTCACCAATATCGGATACAAGGCGTTTTCTTCCTGCGCCAGCCTGAGCGCGATAACGGTGTATCCGCTCAACTACTTCTATAGCAGTGTGGATGGAGTCTTGTTTAACAAGAGCACGAATGCGCTCATCCAATGTCCGGGCGGCAAGGCCGGAAGCTACACAGTCCCCAACGGCGTCACCAGCATCGGGGACCTCGCTTTCTCTGACTGTGCCAGCCTGACCAGCGTAACGATTCCCAATAGCGTCACGAGCATTGGGGGCGTGGCGTTCTATTACTGCACCGGCCTGACAGGAGTCTACTTCCAAGGTAACGCTCCCAGCATGGGTACGTATGTGTTCTACAAGACCACCAATGCGACCATCTATTGCCTGCCGGGAACCGCGGGCTGGAACCCGCAGGTGCAAACCAGCGGGGACAACTTTGGCATTCAGACGAACCGGTTTGGATTTTCCTTCACCCGCACCAAGGGCTTGGGCATCGTGGTGGACGCCTGCACGAACTTGGCTAATCCCACCTGGGCTCCGCTGGAAACGAATAACATCTTCACCAGCGACGCTTCCTATTTCAGCGATCCCATGTGGACGAATTACTCCTCACGTTTCTACCGCGCTTGGAGCCAAACCTTTGGCAATCGTCCGATAGTGTTGTGGAATCCGTAAGTTCAGACCAACGATGCCAACTTCGGTGTGCGGACGAATCAATTTGCGTTCAACATCAGTTGGGCCAGCGACATGGCCGTGGCGGTGGACGCCTGCACGGACCTGGCCAATCCGGTCTGGTCTCCGGTGGGAACGAACACCCTCACTGGCGGCTCGTCCTATTTCAGTGATCCACAGTGGATGAGTCATCCCGCCCGTTTCTACCGCCTCCGCTGGCCATGAGCTGCCGGAGCAACTGCCGCCGTTGCCTTTTCCACTGTTTTCAGGCAGAGTAGTCGCATGAGCGATAAACAACTGGCTTTGGAATCCATCCAGCGGCTGCCGGAGGATGCGAGCTTGGACGTTATCACCGAACGTCTGGAGTTTCTGGCCGGGCTCCGCAAAGGGCTGGACCAGATCGAACGCGGTGAAACCGTGTCGCATGAGGAAGTGAAACGGCAACTCGCGACATGGCTTACAAAATAATCTGGTCGCTTCAGGCGCGCGATGACCTTTGGGAAATCGTGACCTTTATCGCCGCCGACAATCCTGCCGTAGCCGAAACTTTCGGGTTCCGGCTCATGTCGAAAGTGGATGTGCTGGCGGACTTCCCGCAACTCGGGCGCGTCGTGCCCGAGGAGAACGATGAGCATGTCCGCGAAATCATCGTCCGACCCTATCGCATCATTTATCAAGTGCGGACCGAGCAACAGTTGGTTGCCATTGCCCGTCTCTGGCACGGCGCGCGCGGCGAGCCGGAAATTCCCAGTCGCCTGGAATTCTGATTCCGGCCTTTGCGGTGGAGGCTGGCACAAATCTGGCCAATCCCAACTGGTCACGGGTGCAAACCAACATCCTCACTGGCGGCTCGTCCTATTTCAGTGATGCGCAGTGGACGAATTATCCCGCCCGTTTCTACCGCCTCCGCTGGCCGTGAACTGATGCGGTAGGGACGTGTTCCACCGCGTCCCCATTTTCTTTGCACAGAAGAAGTTTGGGACACGGGTGGAACGCGTCCCTACCAAGTTTAAACGTTTCAACGCTTTAACGATTCAACGGATCTTCCTCCGCCACCACAGCATCAATTCCAGCCCGGTGCGGTTCGGATACAATCGTGGCACCCATTCTTGCCGCAAGTCGAAGTGCGGCGAAAAACGCGCACACAACTCGTCGCGTGTAGTGCCAAACGGCGGGCCGTCTGTGTCCGGGATGAGATAATTTATGGCGAGATAGTGGCCGCCGGGCTTGAGCCAGCGGAGCACGGCCCGCGTGTAAAGGTCGCGCTCGTCGGGCTGAATCGCGCAGAAGAGCGTGTGCTCAAAGACCCAGTCGAAGAGGAATGGCGGTTCGTCGCGCAAGAAATCCGCCCGCCGAAATTGTGAGAACCAACCCGTCGTGGAGCGCCGGTCTGTGACCGGCTTTGAACAACTTCCCAACGAAAGCCGGTCACAGACCGGCGCTCCGGGGGAACGGTTCATAGTCAGCCGTATGGCGCCCGGCGCGATGTCGTAGCCGTAGGCGCGGAAGCCGGATTTTGCCCATTCGCACACGTCGTGGCCCGTGCCGCATCCTGGAACGCAAACGGTTTCGCCCGGCAAGGCGCGATGCGCCGCCAAAAAATCCACCAACCCCGGCGACGGCGCGCCTTTTTCCCAGCGCATGTCGCCGGCTTGGTAAAGGGATTCCCAGTGGGCTTCGCTCATGCATTTACGATATGCGATATGCGATTTACGAGCCGAACACAGAACCGCGCGTCAATCGTAAATCGCAAATCGTAAATCATCACCGAATTTGTCCATCCACAAGTTCCACGACCTTCGGGGCACGGCTGGCAACGTCCGCGTCATGGGTCGCGATGATCAGCGTCGTATTCTTGTCAGCGCGCAATTTGATGAGCAGTTCGATGATTTCACCACCGGTATGCGAGTCGAGATTGCCGGTGGGTTCGTCGGCCAGAATCAATTCCGGCTCGTTGATGAGCGCGCGGGCGATGGCCACGCGCTGCTGTTCGCCGCCGGAAAGTTCGTAGGGCTTGTGATCCATGCGTTCACCCAGACCCACGCGCGCGAGCAGATCGCGTCCGCGCTTTTCCGCAACCGCAGCGGGCATCCGCGCCATGCGCGCCGGCAGGCAGACATTCTCGAGCGCGTCGAGTTCGGGCAACAAGTGATACGCCTGAAAAATGAAACCGATGTTGCGGTTGCGCAGCCGCGTTTGCGCACCCTCGTCCAACGAGGTGAGGTTTTGCCCCGCAAACCAGATTTCGCCGGAATTGGGCGAGTCGAGTCCGCCAAACAAGTGCAACAGCGTGCTCTTGCCCGCGCCCGATGCCCCGCGCAGCGCGAGGAAATCGCCCCGCGCCACTTCCAGATTCACCCCGCGCAGGACTTCGAGCGTGCGTTTGCCCATGGCGTAGGATTTGGTCACCGCGCGGGCGGAAAGCAACGGCTCACTCATGGCGGACCTCCCGGAAATGGCAGAACATTCAACGCCCAACATTCAACGTTCAACGTCGAATGAAACGCGACGCGACAGCCGATTCGAGGTTCGATGTTGAATGTTGAATGTTGAATGTTTTCCAATGCCTCACTCATGACGCAGCGCCTCCACGGGGTTGAGTTTGCTGGCGTGCCGGGCCGGAAACGCCGCCGCCAGCAGGCAAATGATCAACGACCCGCCGCAAATGATCGCAATGTCGCCCGGCACGATGAGCGCCGGTAGTTCGCTGAAGCCATAAATCTTCGCGGGAAAAAGTTCAAAACCAGTGAACCGGCGCATTGCGAACAAGAATTCATTCCGGTAGGCCAGCGCCAGCAGGCCCAAGCCAAGCCCCACGGCCACACCGAGCACGCTCACGATCAGACTTTGGCCGAGGAAGACCCACATCACCTGGCCGTTGGAAGCGCCCAATGCCTTCATCAATCCAATCTCCCGCGTTTTCATCACGATGAACGTGATCAGCGTGCAGGTGATTCCGAAGGCCGCGACGATGACGATGAAGAAGAGGATGTAGAGCATCACGTTCTTCTCCACCATCACGGCCATCATCAGCGGGCTGTCTTCCATCCAGGTCGTTACCCTGAATTCACCGCCAAGTGCCGCCTCCAGTTCAGCCGCCGCTCGCTGCGCTTGATACGGATCGTGCAAGGCGACCATCAGACCGTGGACGCTATCGCTGTCTTCGAGATCATACAGCGCCTGCGCGTCTTCCAGTGAAGTGATGACGATGGAGGCGTCGAATTCATTGTAGCCCACGTTGAAGATGCCGCGAATCTCGTAGTCTTCCGGCAGCACCGCTCGCTCGCCATCCTTGCCGTGGCTGGCCCGCATTTTTTTCAGATCTTCGGGCGAGTAAACTGACACGCGATCCCCGACGCGCAAATTCATGTTTTCGGGGTCGGCGAAGGCGCTGCCGACAATCAACCCGTGGTGGCCGAACTCAAATTTGCCCGCGACGAGGCTCGACGGCAAAACGCTCACGCGGGCCTCCGCCTGCGGGTCCACGCCGCGCAGGATGGGCGCGAAAACCCGCGCCTGGCCGGACGTGGGTTGTGTTTCCAACAGGACCTGCCCCATGACAAACGGCGCCACGCCTTTGACGTTTCGATTCGATCCCACGGCGTTCGCAACCAGCGCGTAATTCTCCATTGTCTGGCCGCGCGAAAAGACCTTCAGGTGCGCGTTGAAGCCGAAAACCTTCTCCCGCAAGTCGTGGTCGAACCCGCTCATCACACTGATGACGATGATGAGCACCGCCACGCCCAGCATGACGCCGACGATGGAAATAAGCGTTATGATGGAAACGAAAGTGCGTTTGGGCCGCAGGTAACGCAGGGCCAGGAGCAATTCAAACGGCAAACGCGACATGTCCGGCAGGCTAGACATGGAGTGCGGGCATGTCAACGAAGCGGACAAAGCATGTCTCGACTCCATGAGAATGTCCGGTTTTTAACTCCATGAAAATGTCCTGTTGAGGCTGGAGATGCGATAGCCACTCTGGTCACAACATGGAGACATTGACCATGAGTCGGAAGGAACGGGATCGGCTGACGATCATGAAGGGGATCAAACAACAGGAACTGACGCTGGTCACGGCGGCGGAAGTGCTGGCGATTAGTTACCGTCAGACCCAGCGGGTGTGGCGGCGGTATCAGCGCGAGGGGGATGCCGGGCTGGTGCATCGGCTGCTCATCAACCTCGTCCTCGGTCGCCTCAACGAGCAAATCGCTCGTCCTCACCCAGCAACAACTCAACCACGCCCAGCAACTGCAAACGACGATTCAGAATCTCGCCGTGCGCGTCGCCCAAGCCGGACAGACTAACGCGGCGTTGGCCGCCGTGCTCAAGCGGCAGGATTTGAAGGTCACCCTCAACAACCCGGACGGACAAACCAAACCAACGCCGTGCCGGATGTGATGCGTGCCTACCTCCAATTGCAGGAGCAGCTTCACGCAACACAACTGTCCATCGAACGCAACCGGCAGGAAGCCGAAACCGCCACCGCGCGCAACGCGGATGCCATCGCCACGCGGTTGCAAACCCTCGAAAAAACGCTGGTCACGCAACGCGCGCAAGAGCTGGAAGCCGGACGAAGCGCCAACCGGCTGATGATCACGATCGGAGGCACCTTTGCCGTCGTTGCTTTCCTCTCCTTGCTGTTGTCGGCCTATTTCCAGTGGCGCACGGTGAGCCGGCTCACGGAATTTTCTATCCTGCCGCAAGCCTCGCTGACCCTGGGTCGCGCCCCATCGCTCGGCATCGGGGCGGGCGACTCCGACCTGCACCCCGTCACCGGCGCCCTCACCGAGCAGGTCAACCGCCGGCTCCTCGGAGCCGTGGAACGGCTGGAAAAGCGGATCGTCGAACTCGAACATACTGCGCACCCGCCGTTGAGCGAACCCACCGCCACCGCCGATGGCGCGGTCACGGGCGGCACGGACCGCGTCACCCTGTTGCTGGCCAAGGGCGAATCGTTGTTGCGCCTCGACAAAACCGAGGGGGCGCTGGCGTGCTACGACGAAATCCTCACGCTGGCGCCGGACCATTCCGAGGCATTGGTGAAGAAGGGCGACGCGCTGGAGCGCCTGCGCAAGATTGACGACGCGATTGGTTGCTACGACCGCGCCATCGCCGACGGCCATTCGCTGACGGTGGCCTACCTCCACAAGGGCGGCCTGTTCAACCGTCTGGAACGTTACGAAGAAGCGTTGCGCACGCAGGAAAAAAGCCACGCGGCCTAATATTCATTGCGCAAACCCCGGCATAGCCGGAGGGTTTCCGATGGATTAATACTGTATCCCCTGTTCCCGACACCCTGAGTTTTTGAAGCAACTCGACTTTTTCGGCCCAGACTATACCCCGCCCCCAGTGCCCCGAAAAAGCGAAGTCACGTCACCCTCAGCAATTGACATGTTCCGTAGTTTCACCGAGGTGGAATAAGTAATATTTGGCAAGGCACGCAGGGGGCATCGCACTTACAGTCTTAAGTCGGGCGCGTGAACAATGCTCGTCACGTTAGGACGCAAACGGCTTTCACGAAAAAATCATAGGTTTGTCGAGAGCCTCCTTAGCTCGAGGCGCTCGGGGAAAATGAAGGCTGTTTTGTTGGCATTCGCTGTCACTTTATCATTATGGGTAGTTGTCTCGTGAACCTGAAACGAATCTTGGTCGTCACTGCCGCGTCCGTGACCATGGCGTTGAGCTGTCTTGACGCGGCGGCGGCGGTCGTCACCAATTCCTACACTTTGACCTACGACGGCCTCGGGGTTGGCAGCGGCAACGCCATTCCGGATCCCTACCCCGGGATAGCGGCAGCGACGGTCACGCACTCCGGGGTTGACCAGAATATCGCGGTCTTCGAGGACGTGTACTTTTGGGGTGGCCTCAGCCCGGGCAACGGTTACGGTAATCTCACCAACGTAGCCAAGGGACCTTCAGGGACGCCGGCCGTGCCCCCGGCTTATGGAGTGGTCAGCATCACCCCCATCTATTCCAACAACTTCGTTCGGATCATCTCGTGCGACTTCGCCAGTTTGGATAATGGCGGTGGCGATGCAAGCAGCTTGATCGTGGTTCGGCCCTACCCGGCAGAAATCTACCCCTACCTTAACACCCTGCCCATCGCTGGCGACGTAACCAACTCGACGCACACGCATATCGACTTTTTTACCAATAATCCCTCCACAGGAGGTGCGCCCATCGAAGGGCCGATCAATACCACGCTGCAGATTTATTGGAGATCGGAGGGTGGGCGCGTGGCCATTGACAACGTCCATTTTGAGATCGTCGGACCGCCGCCTTCCTTGACGCCGCAGATCACGGTTCCGCCGGCCAATATGACGGTGACGGAGCCGGCGGCGGCGAGCTTCAGTGTGACCGCCACGGGGGCGGCGCCCCTGGCGTATCAATGGCGGCGGGGCGGGGTGAACATTGGCGGAGCGACCAGCAGCAGTTACACGTTGAGCCCGACATCCGTGGCCGCGGACAACGGGGCGCAGTTTAGCGTGGTGGTGACCAATGCGTCGGGGTCGGTGACGAGCGCGGTGGCGACGCTGACGGTCAACGCGCCGGGCGCCTTCCCAGCCAATCTGGTTTCCTACTGGTCATTGGACGAAACCAGCGGGACGGGTTTCAGCGACCAAATTGGAGTGAACAACGCGGCGTGTGTGGCTCCGACTTGTCCAGTTCCCGGGGCGGGGCGGGTCAATGGGGGACAGGTGTTCAACGGCACCACGACGCAGGTTAGCGCGCCGGCACACCCATCGATGGACTTTGCCAACACCAACAGCTTCAGTTTGGAAGCATGGGTTAACACGGATATCGCGGCCGAAGTTGCTTATCTCGGCCGCCTCGAAAGTAACTACACAATGGAATACTCGATCGGGCATGACGCGACTGGCAGGCCCTGGTTTTTCCTGCGGGACAGCCTGGGCAATACGATTGCCGATTTGATTGCGCCGAGCGCGGCGACGTTCAACCAATGGCATCATGTCGTGGGGGTGATGGATGCGGCGGCCCAGCAGGCCCACATCTACGTTGACGGGGCGTTGGTCAACACCAGGAGTACGGCGGGAGTGTTCACGGGCACTTTTAGTTCGCCAACGGCGACCCTGGATATGGGCTGGATTAACCTGTTTGGTGGGTTTCACTTCCGTGGGACGCTGGATGAGCTGGCGTTGTATCGGCGGGCGTTGGGGGCCGGAGAAATTCTAAATCATTATACGAGCGGACTGGCGGGCATCGGCATCGGGACGACGAACCTGCCGCCGCAGATTACGGTTCCGCCGGCCAATGTGACGGTGACGGCGCCGGCAGCGGCGAGCTTTAGTGTGACGGCGACTGGGACGGCGCCCCTGGCGTATCAATGGCGGCGGAACGGAGTAAACATTGGCGGAGCGACCAGCAGCAGTTACACGTTGAGCCCGACATCCGTGGCTGCGGACAACGGGGCGCAGTTTAGAGTGGTGGTGACCAATGCGTCGGGGTCGGTGACAAGTGCGGTGGCCGTGCTCACGGTGCTGGCGCCGCCCAGTGTGGGCGTTGCGGGCAGCACGGCTTGCGTCACCGCCACCAATGTTGCCACCCGCACTTGGCCGCACACAGTTGGCAGCGGCAATAACCGCGTTTTGATCGTGGGTGTTGCTCTCGCGGGTACCGGGGACAGTGTCAGCAGCGTTTCATATGGCGGAATCGCGTTGATTCCCGTCACTTCGATTCAGTCAGGAAACGCCGTGGGAATCTGGCAACTGGTCGCGCCCCCGGTGGGCACCGCCAACGTGGTGGCCACTTGGACAGGGAGTCGGGATATGTCGGGATGGAGCGGCACATTCACCAACGTGGACTTGACCAGTCCCATCCGAAATTCGGCTGTGATAAACGGCAGCAGCACTGCGCCGAGCATCACGCTCGCCGCCTCCCCCGGCGATTTGGTGGTGGATACCGTGTCCGCCGATGGTTCGGCATTGTCGCTCTCGGCCGGCGCGGGCCAAACCCTGATTTGCCAGAACACGACCGGCAACAGAGACAACGACTGCTGGGGAGCTTCGAGCTATGAGCAGGGCGCCGCCAGCGTCACCATGTCATGGACCGCTGGCGCATCCAAGAACTGGGGCATTGCCGCAGCCGTGCTCAAAGCGATGCCCGTTCCGCCGCAGGCGGATGTGGCCACCACCGTGACCGGATCCTCCAGCGTGTTTGCCCTTGGCAATCTGACCTACACCGTCAGCGTGACGAACTTGGGCCCGTTCACCGCCGCCAACGTCGTGGTCAGTGACACTCTGCCTGCGGGCGTCACGTTCGTCAGTGCCTCCGGTGGCGGCGCGAACAGCAACGGCGTCGTCCGGTGGACGATTCCCAGCCTTCCCTACGCTGCGACGACCAATTTCACCGTCACCGCCACCGCCCCCCTCACCGGCACCTTGACCAACACGGTGGCGAGCACCGCCAACACGAGCGATCCCTCCACCGCCAACAACGACGGCACTTCGGCCGCCGCGCGGGTCGTCACCACCGTGATCAATCTCCCGCCGGTGGCGAACAACGACAACTATTCCGTGCTGGAAGACACGGTCTTGACGGTACCCGCGAGCGGCGTGCTGACCAACGACACGGATGCCGAAGGCCAGACGCTGATCGCCAGTTCGGTGGGTGGACCGACTCACGGCACGCTGACGCTCAACAGCAATGGCGGTTTCACCTACACGCCGAACACGAACTTCAACGGCGCGGACAACTTTACCTACCGAGCCAACGACGGCATGACCAACAGCGCCACCGCAACCGTGAGCATCACGGTGACGCCGGTAAATGATGCCCCGACGATTGCTTTAACGAACACCGCCGGCTGGGCTTACCGCAAGCAAATCACCATTGATCATACGAAAGTTGGCGGGGGATCGGATCTCGCCAATTTCCCGGCACTCATCCGGCTGGCCGCGGATACCAATCTCGCCGCCAGCGCGCAGAGCAGCGGCAACGACCTTCTGTTCACCAGCGCCGACGGCCTCACCAAGCTCAGCCACGAGATCGAGAATTATACCCCGGCCAGCGGCGCGCTCGTCGCCTGGGTGAAACTGCCCGTGCTTTCGGCGACCGTGGACACGGTCATCAATCTGTATTACGGCAACGCCACGGCCACGAACCAGCAAAACGCGCCGGCGGTTTGGAGCGATGGCTACGCCGGCGTCTGGCACTTGAACGGCACCGCCGCCGACAGCAGCAGCAACGCGAACAATGGCACGGTCAGCGACGCGACCGCCACCGCCGGTCTGTTCGGGCAGGCGCTCAACTTCAACGGCACCACCGCCTACGTCTCGATCTCCAACGCCGCCAGTCTGCAGCAAACTACCGCTCTCACCCTCCAAGGATGGGCCCGGTTAAGGACTTTCAATACAGCCAGTGATGTGGATGTCATCCTCCGCAAAGGAGATGTGAACCCAAACAACTTTCAGTTGGCCGTGCAAAATCAGGCTGCCTACCTCGTGCTGGACGGCGGTGATTCCGGCACGGAGGGACCGCACGGCACCACAACCCTGGCGTCTAATACTTGGTATTATGTGGTTGGTACCTGGAATGGAACGACTTCGGCGGTGTACCTCAATGGCGCGATGGAGGCATCTGCGGCTGACTCTACTCCCGGCACGGACACCCGGGCGCTTTACCTCGGTGGGCGCATCGGCGCGGATTTCTCGGATGGCTGGATTGACGAAGTGCGCATGTCGGGCGTGGCCCGTTCTGGTGGGTGGATTACCACCGAGTACAACAACCAGAATTCACCCGGCACCTTTTCCAGCCTTGGATTGCAGCAAGCTTCCGCCACCGCCATCACCCTCGCTGGCACCAATGAGGACACACCCTCCAGCGGCACGACGGCCAACGCGATCCTGACCAACGCCAATTGGGCGGATGCGGATGCCGGCGCCCTCAAAGGCATCGCGATCACCGCCCAGACCGGCAACGGGACCTGGCAATACTCCACCGACGGCGCCACTTGGACCGCGTTCGGGACGGTGTCCGCTGCCAACGCCCTCCTGCTGAATTCGACGACGCAAGTGCGCTACCTCCCGGACAGTCAGAATGGCGAGACGGCCACGTTCGGCTTCAAGGCCTGGGATCAGACCACCGGCACCGCCTCAATCAACTCGGCGCCGGCTTATGCGAATCCCGGCACCGGTGGCGGCGTGGCCGCGTACTCCAGCCAGAGCGTCACGGTTTCGATGACCATCACCTCGGTCAACGACGCACCCGTCGCCAACGCCCAGAGTGTCAGCACGCCCGAGGAGATCGGCAAAGCGATCACGCTGACCGGCAGCGACGCGGAAGGCAGTCCCTTGACCTTCAGCCTCGTGACCAACCCGACCAACGGCGTGTTGAGCGGATTGAACACGAACACTGGAAGCGTGACCTACACGCCGAACACGAACTTCAACGGCGCGGACAGCTTCACCTTCCGCGTCAACGACGGCACGACCAACAGCGCCGTGGCCACAGTCGGCATCACGGTGACGCCGATGAACGATGCGCCCGTCGCCAACGCCCAGAGTGTCAGCACCGCCGAGGACACGGCCAAGGCCATCACCCTGACCGGCAGCGACCTAGACAACGACCCGCTGACTTTCAGTATCGTGAGCAGCCCGACCAATGGCGTGTTGAGCGGGTTGAACACCAACACCGGCACCGTGACTTACAAGCCGAACACGAACTTCAACGGCGGCGCAGACAGTTTCACCTTCCAGGTGAACGACGGCACGACCAACAGCGCTGTGGCCACGGTCAGCCTCACCGTGACGCCGGTGAACGATGCACCCATTGCCAACGCTCAGAGCGTCAGCACACCGGAGGACACGGCCAAAACGATCACCCTGACCGGCAGCGACGTGGAAAACAGCCCCTTGACTTACGCGCTCGTCACGTCTCCCGCCCATGGCGTCATTAGCGGCTTGAACCCGAACACCGGCACCGTGACCTACACGCCGAACACGAACTTCAACGGCGCAGACAGTTTCACGTTCCGCGTGAACGACGGCACAAACAACAGCACCGCGGCGACGGTGAGCCTCACCGTGACCCCGGTCAACGATGTGCCGGTGGCCAACGCCCAGGGTGTCAGCACACCAGAGGACGCGGCAAAAGCGATCACCCTGACCGGCAGCGACGTGGAAAGTAGTCCGTTGACCTTCGCCATCGTGAGCGCCCCGACCAATGGCATGTTGAGCGGATTGAACACGAACAGCGGCACTGTGACCTACACGCCGAACACCAACTTCAACGGCGCCGACAGTTTCACCTTCCGGGTGAACGACGGCACGACCAACAGCGCCGTGGCCACGGTCAGCCTCACCGTGACCGCGGTGAACGATGCGCCGGTGGCCAACGCCCAAGGTGTCAGCACGCCTGAGGAGATCGCCAAAGCGATCACGCTGACCGGCAGCGACGCGGAAGGCAGTCCCTTGACCTTCAGCCTCGTGACCAACCCGGCCAACGGCTTGTTGAGCGGCTTGAACACGAACACAGGAAGCGTGACCTACACGCCGAACACGAACTTCAACGGCGCAGACAGTTTCACCTTCCGGGTGAACGACGGCACGACCACCAGCGCTGTGGCCACGGTCAGCCTCACCGTGACGCCGGTGAACGATGCGCCCATTGCCAACGCTCAGAGCTTCAGCACACCGGAGGACACGGCCAAAACGATCACCTTGACCGGCAGCGACGTGGAAAGTAGTCCGTTAACCTTCGCCATCGTGAGCGGGCCGACCAATGGCGTGTTGAGCGGGTTGAACACGAACAGCGGCACCGTGAACTACACGCCGAACACGAATTTCAACGGCGCGGACAGCTTCACCTTCCGCGTCAACGACGGCACGACCAACAGCACCGCGGCCACGGTCAGCCTTACCGTGACGCCGGTGAACGATGTGCCCGTTGCCAACGGTCAGAGCCTCAGCACCCCCGAAGATACGGCCAAAGCCATCACGCTGACGGGCAGTGACGTGGATAACAATCCGTTGACTTTCAGCATTGTGACCGGCCCGGCCAATGGCGTGTTGAGCGGTTTGAACCCGGACACCGGGAGCGTGACTTACACGCCGAACACGAACTTTAATGGTGCTGAGAGCTTCACCTTCCGCGTCAACGACGGCACCAGCAACAGCGTCGCGGCCACGGTCAACCTTACCGTGACGTCGGTGAACGATGCCCCGTCCCTCTTGGGCGCCTACTTCCTCGGCCTGATCGCCGAGGACGACACCAATAGCGCCGGCATTCTCGTCATGAACATCACTGCGGGGGCAGTCACCGATTCAGACGCCGGAGCGCTGTCGGGCATCGCCGTCGTTGAAGCTGACAGCAGCAATGGCACCTGGCAGTACACCCTCAACGGTACCACCTGGTTGGCGATCGGCAACGTGTCCCAGAGCGCTGCGCGGCTACTGCCTGCCGACGCCACCACGGCTATGCGCTTCGTCCCCGGCGCCAACTACAACGGTACGGTTTACCCCTTCTCTTTCTATGCGTGGGACCAGACGACGGGCACCGCGGGCGGCACGGGCGACGCGAGCGTCTCGGGCGGGGCGACGGCGTTCAGCACCAACACCGTGAGCACCAGCCTGATCGTGACGCCGGTGAACGATGCGCCCGTCGCCAACAGCCAGAGCGTCAGCACGGCCGAGGACACGGCCCAATCGATTACTCTGACCGGCAGTGACGTTGAAAGCAGTCCGTTGACTTTCAGCATCGTGACCGGCCCGACCAACGGCGTGTTGAGCGGCCTGAACCCGAACACCGGCAGCGTGACCTACACTCCGAGCAATGGCTACAGCGGGGCGGACAACTTCACCTTCCGGGTCAATGACGGGCAGACCAACTCTGGCCTCGCCACGGTGAGCATCACCGTGATGCCAGTGGTGGCGGACATCAACACCACCGTGACCGGACCCGCCAGCGTATTTGCCGGCGCCAATTTCAGTTACACCGTCATGGTGACCAACGCGGGGCCGTCCGGCGCGACCAGCGTGACGGTGAGCGATGTCCTGCCCGCCGGGGCCACCTTCGTGAGCGCCACGGCCGGCGGCAACCACAACGCCGGCGTCGTCACATGGCCGGCGATCTCCACGCTGGCCAGCGGCGCGGCGATGAGTTTCACCGTCACCGTCACCCCGACATCGAATGGCGGGGCAATTTTGACGAACTTCGTTGCGAGCACGGCGGCCACCAGCGACCCGGACTTGTCCAACAACAACGGCACGTCCGCCGTCGCGCGGGTCGTCTCTACGGTTTACAATCGCCCGACGCTCACGGGGCAACGGCTGCCGGGCGGCGCATTCCAACTGCAGTTAACCACTGCGCCCAACATGACCGTTGCGTTCCAAGCCAGCACGAACCTGGTGGATTGGCAGACCTTGAGTGTTACGAATTCCGGCAGCGGCATTATCAGTTTCATGGACTACGATGCCGCCAACTATCAAAACCGCTTCTATCGCTCTGTGCAGTAACCGCAAATGTCCGACTCGCATAAGCTGAATCCTCATCGGCTGCCTGCGGGTGGTGTAGGAGGATTGGGGGCACTTTCTGCGCCTCCTTTAGCTCAACCCGATCTTCTACACCTTGATTTTGTATCCTGCTGTGCATGAGCGAGGTGCAAATATGCGAATCGGCGTTTGGCACTACATATTGCTCATGGCGTTGAAC
>JALOTT010000160.1 GCA_025457745.1 Verrucomicrobiota bacterium | reverse complement strand
TCGGAGTCAATGCGGTCATTCTTGTTCTTGCCGCCGTGAATGGCCTTGAGGTAGAGCGCGTGGGCCAGGACGAAGTGGAGGCCGGCGGCCTGGCAGGCATCGGCCAGCCAATACCACCCGAACATGCACTCGCAGCACACGGTCAGGTCGTGCCGGTAGGGCGCGATGAGCTTGAGGAAGAAGTCGAAGTCATTGTGCTTGATGTTGGTGTGGACGAGCTTTTTGCCATCCCGATCCATGAGGCAGACGTACATCTGGCGGGCGTGGAGATCAATTCCGCAGTTGAACTGGGTGGTGGAGGTGTAGTATTTCATGGCTGATCATTCGTTGTGGGGTCGTGAGACCCCGGTTAATACGATTGGTTACGCGGGAAAGTGCGTTAACACTTTCCCGCCCATTGCCTCCATGATAACACAAACCACAGAGGGCTTTGAGGGGAGTATCACGTTGGTGGTGGTGACCTCAGACAACGGCACCGCAGTCGTCCACAACGGGCAGCAGCGCGGCAAGGCCTCTCCCTACGACATCGGAGTCCATCAACCCCTCGCCATGATGTGGCCCAGCCGGATCAAGCCCGGGCGGACGGTGACCGATTTCGTGAGCTTCGCCGATTTCGCCCCGACCTTCCTTGAAATCGCGGGCTTGAGTGTGCCCGCGAGTATGACCGGGCGCAGCCTGCTGCCAATCCTTGTCTCTGAGAAATCCGGGCGCATCGAGCCGCAACGGAACTTCATCGTCATGGGCTTGGAATGGCACGGCGAGTTTGATCCCGTGAGCCGCTCCTCGCGCAGCATACGCGATGATCGGTATGCCTATTCGCTCCTTTACAACAACGTGGATGGCCAGGGCAAGCCGCTCGACCGCGAAGCATGGATGAAACCGGCGAAGATTGAGTTCTACGATCTTCAGAACGATCCATGGCAACTCAACAACCTGGCCGATGATCCGAAGTATGCGGATGAGAAAAAGCGGCTGGCCGACAAGCTGTTCAATGTGGGCAAGCAGAGCGGCGATCCACGGGTGACCGGCCAGATGGATCTGGTGGATCTCTTTCAACAGACGCGCCAGTATGTGCAGAAGCGCAAGCACATGGGCTACACGAAATCCGGAAACCTTCCCTTTGATGAATAAGACTTTGTTCGCGCTCTTCATCCTGCCTTCCGCTATGACTGGGGCCGGACTGGCTTTTGCCGCCCCGACAACGGAAGCTCCGCCCACCAAGCCTGGTGAAACCTTCGTCTACGCGGTCGATCAGGCGATCACCGCCTCGCCGAGTTGCTGGACGCACCGCGTGGCCGAGGCCGGCGACTATCAGATCGGCATGGCATGGGTGGAGGTGCTGTCGGGCGAAGAAGTCGAGGTGGCGATCACGGCCGGAGGAAAGCTGGTCAGATCCGTGAAGGCGCAGCCGGGCTTGGCCCCACAGCGGCTCGAGGCAAGAATCGAAGGGCTCGCTGCGGGCGATGCGATCACGGTCATCGCGACACCGAAGTCGGCGAGTTACCGGCTCGGCTATCAGATCGTCTTCGGCACGCCGACTTTCCCGGGAGCGAAGATTTTTCATGTGAAAGACTTCGGCGCGGTGGGGGATGGGGTGACGGATGATTTTGCGGCGATCCAGAAAGCGATCGCCGCAGCGCGGGATGCCGGCTGCGCGATTCTTCGCTTCGACGGCGCCAAAACCTATCGCGCCATCGGCAAGAGCGATTTCACCGAAGAGGCGCTGCTCGACCTGAAGGGCGCGAAGCATCTCAAGATCGAGGGCTGCGGGGCGATGGTCGTGTTACATCCGCCGGACAGTTTCACGCAGATCAGCGGAGCGGAGAACATTCAGATCGATGGCTTTCGCATCGATTACGACCCCAAGCCCTACTACCAAGGGATGATCCGGAAGATTGACGTCGAGGCGATGACGATCGACATCGCGGTGCCGGCGCGCTACCCGGTGCCGGAAGTCGGGAAAAACGATTTTCGCGCGCCGTTTTTCGGGCGCTCCTTCATCCCGGACGCGCCTGGGGCGCGGACCGGCCACGGGGACAACATCTATATCGAGCAGGTCACCCGGCTGGAAGGCGACCGCCGGCTGCGCCTCCACATCCGGGAGAACTCCCTGAATAGCGACACCCCGACCGCCAGCATGCGGCCCAGGGTCCGCTACGCCGCCGAGCAGGGCGCGACCGAGTTCGTGGTGCCGCATGTGAAATATGGACACCGCGGCGGGATGAACCACATCACCCGCAGCGCCCGGGTGACGCTCAGCAACCTTCACTTCTATAGCTCACCCCACATCTGGCTGCCGATTACCCACAACATTGGTCCCATCACCCTGCGCAATGTGGACCTCAAGATGCCGCATCCGGAAACCGAACTCTTCGTCTGCTGGCGAGACGGCTTGCATATCAAGAACGGCCGCTGGGGGATTCTGATCGAGGACAGTGACTGGGATGGGGCCGCCACCTACGACGATAGCTTTGCGATTTATTCCCGGGCGCAGAAAATGGTCAGTATCGCCGGTAACACCATGACCATCACCCCGACCTTCCTCGGCAAGGAGCCCTTCCTCTGGCGCCAGGGCGACTGGGCCAGTGTGTGGTCGCCGGGGCAGCGCACATTGCGCGGGATGGCGCGCGTGGTCGAGGTTGATGCCAAGACCAGCGACCAGACGTTCCGCGTCACCCTCGAAGCGATGCCGGCCGGTGCGGCCAAGGGCGACATCGTGCTCCACGAGGAAAGCCTGAACCGCGGAACGGTCATCCGGAACTGCAGCACGTCCGACATCGGCACCGAGAATTCCAGCACCCGCTTCCGCTGCGTTGACGTGAAGTTTCAGAACAACAAATTCGAGGATTTTCACTTCTGGTTCCATGCCGGCCCGAACGGCCCCCGACCGAGAGGAATCGTGCTGGAGAACAACTGGGTGAGCGATCTTCAGATTGGCCGGATTGATTTCCAACAGGGATTGGATTGCCTGCTGCGGAGCAACCAACTGGTCGGTGTCACCTTGGGATTCGGGGATGGTTCCACCGATATGCGGGTCGAGGGCAATCGCTGGACGGGGATGAAGGAAGGCCAGATGAGCGTGAAGGCGAGCAAGGGTTCAACCGTGCATCTGGGCGGGGGAAACCAGCGGGACGGAAAGGATTTCGGGAAGTCGGTCGAGAGCGACAAGACTTCAGTCATAAAATGAGAACGCTAACGAAAATGACTATGAGCAATCGAATGCAAACAACAACCTGCGCCTTGCTGGCGGTCGCCTGCCTCGTGATGAGTTCGCCGGGCGGCAGGGCCGATGAATTGGCCGCGCAGTTTACCAGCCCGGCGGATGCCTACAAGCCGCACACCTGGTGGCACTGGATGAACGGCCACGTGACAAGGGAAGCGATCACGCGCGACCTTGAAGACATGAAACGCATGGGGCTGGGTGGCTTCACTCTTTGGAACACGCAAGAAGGAACTCCAGCCGGGCCGGTCAAGTATGCCAGCGAAGAATGGTGGGCGTTGCTGGAACACACTATGAACGAAGCCGAGCGACTCGGCCTCGAGATGGGAATGTTCAATGGCGCGGGCTGGTCCTCGACCGGAGCGGCCTTCGTCACGCCCGACAAGGCGATGCAGGAAGTGGCGTGGACCGAAGCCGACGTGAAAGGCCCGGTGCATGTCAAAATGAAACTGGCGATTCCAAAAGCCGCTCTGGGCATCGAGCGGGACATGAAGAAAGACCCCGTCATCAACCGCCGTTACTACATGCCCCGCGAAAAAGTAGACGGCTATTTCCGCGACATCGCGGTTTTCGCCGTGCCGGCCATTCCCGAAGGGCAGAAGCCATGGCAACTCAAGGACTGGCGGAACAAGGCCGCGTTCGGAAAGATGACGGATCGCTTTTTGCCCGATGAACGCAAAGCTCCCGCCGACCAAGTGATCAAGCCGGAGCAGATGCTCGACATCTCGCAGTTCATGAATGCCGACGGCGAACTGAATTGGGAAGCGCCTGCCGGAAACTGGACGATTTTGCGAATCGGATACCAACCGACGGGCCGCAACAATCACCCCGCTTCCGAAGGCGGACGTGGGCTGGAGATAGACAAAATGTCCGCCGAGGCGATGGACTTCTACTGGGAGAATTTTCTCAACCGGGTGGTGAAGACGGCGGGGAGTCGCATTGGCAATACATTTTTCGGCATCAGCCTCGATAGCTACGAAGTTGGTCACCAGAACTGGAACAAGGACTTTGCACACTCCTTCACGAACGCGATGGGTTACGACATCCGGAAATTTCTGCCCGTCATCACCGGTCGGGTGGTGGGGAGCGTGGACTTCACCGAGCGCGTCCTCTGGGACTACCGCAAAGTCGTCGGCGACGTGATCGCCAATAACTACTTTGGCCGCATGGCGGAGCGGGCGCATGCGGCCGGGCTGCAATTCGCCAACGAACCCTACGGCAGTTACGGCAACACCAGTGACGCCGTCGTCGCCGGGACAGTTGATATCCCGACCTGCGAATTTTGGGCCAATGACGGGAAGCAATTGGGCCGAAGCGCCGAGGCCAAAGTCGCCGCCTCAGCGGCGCACACCTACGGGCGAACACTGGTTGACTCGGAAGCGTTCACTGGCACACCGGAGCGCATTTTTGAAACCCATCCGGGCGGCATCAAGACACAGGGCGACTACTTCATGGCGCAGGGGGTCAACCGATTCAGCTTCCACACCTGGGCGCATGATCCCTACGGAGTTGCGCCCGGGCTTGGGCTGGGCACTTACGGTTCGCGCTTCGATAACCGCAATACGTGGTGGCCGTATCGCAAACCCTGGCACGAGTATTTGAGCCGCTGCTTCTACCTCCTCCGCCAAGGCGAATTCGTCGGCGATGTCCTCTACTACTCCGGCGACGAAGCCCCGCTGCGCAGCGAGGAACTGCGCCGAGAGATGATTCTGCCGGACCTTCCGCGCGGAACTGACTACGCGTTTGCCAATCCGGAAATCCTGCACCAACTCCGTATCGAGGACGGCTGGTTGAAAACGGAAAAGGGTTCGAGCTTCCGCATCCTTGTCCTGCCGGATTCGCCGTGGATGTCGCTCGGCGACCTCGCGAAAATCGAAGACCTCCTCACCCGTGGCGCGGTAGTCGTGGGAAAGAGACCGCTGTCGCCGCCCGGTAAAATCAACCCGGGCGAGAGCGAGAAGTTTCAGGCGCTCGTCGGGAAAATCTGGGGAGCGTGCGATAGCAGAACCGTGACCTCCAACAAGGTTGGGAAAGGCGTGCTTTACTCGGGCCTACCGCTCGCCGAAGTGCTACAGCAATACGGCATCGCGGAGGACTTTTCTTTCGCCCATACAACCAAGGAGAAGTTCGGCCCGACGCTCTACCCCGGCAGCGACATTGAGTTCATCCACCGTCATGCCGGCAGCGACGAGATCTATTTCCTCAGCAACCAGCATGATGCCGGGAAGACTGTGGTCGCGAAGTTTAGAGTGGCCGGCAAAGCCCCCGAGGTCTGGATGCCTGACAGCGGGAAGATCTATCGGCTGCCGGACGCGAAGACCCTGGGTCAGCAAACCGAGGTGACGCTCCACTTCGGGCCGGGCGAATCCTATTTCATCGTCTTCCGCGACGCATCCAAAGCCTCCGCCGTCGAACCCGCCCCGTGGTTGCGTTCGGAAAAACTCGTCCAAGACCTCAGCGCGGATTGGTCGGTCAGTTTTCAATTGGGTAAAACAAATCTGACCGAGCCGATGCCAAAACTCGTTTCGTGGACGGAGTTGAAAAACGAAAGCGCCAAATACCATTCCGGCAACGCCACCTACCGCAAAACCTTCGACTGGCAACCAAACGCCCGCCCAGGCTCTGGCGCCGGCAGCAAGCTCTCCCTTCATCTCGGCGCGGTGCAAGTGATCGCCCGCGTCGTGGTCAACGGCAAGGATTGCGGCATCGCGTGGAAGAAGCCTTATCGGGTGGATGTGACGGAGGCCCTCAAGCCGGGCGAGAACACGATTGAGATCACCGTGGCCAATCTTTGGGTCAACCGGATCATCGGCGATCAGCAGTATCCCGACGATATTGAATGGACGAGCCAGACCGGCTCAACCGCCGCCGGGCAGGGGCTGGCCTGCATTCCCGACTGGGTGAAGAACAAAACGGAACGCCCCCATCCCGAGCGCAAAGCCTTTTACGGCTGGCGCTGGCCACACCTGACTGCTGACAAAAAACTCCTGCCCTCCGGCCTGCTCGGCCCGGTCATGATTCAATCAACCCAACCACCAAGGTGACCATGAAACATAAACCTTTACTCCTCACCGCCCTGCTGCTCGCGCCGCTGGCCGCGCTGCACGCCTCCGCCTTGGTGAATTTGCGCTGCGAATACCAAGGCAACCCTCTGGCAAAAGACACCGTCCGGGCCCGGTCTTCATGGATCTTGTATATGACTTGCGACATCGCTACCTATTTGAAGTCCGGTAAAAAGAAGACGGAATGAAACTTCCCCTATTTCTTGGTGCCGCCGCGCTGGCTGGTCGGTTTACCGCGTTCGCCGCGCCCGTTGATCCGTTGGCCGCCAGCTTCCACGAACCGCCCGCTTCGGCGCGGCCGGGGGTGTATTGGTATTTCATGGATGGCAATCTTGTCGGCAAGGAGATGACCGCGGATCTGGAATCCATGAAGGCGGCGGGGTTGGGCAATTTGGTTTTCTTGGAGGTGAACGTGGGCGTGCCGCAAGGGCCGGTGAAATTCATGAGCGCACCGTGGCAGGACTTGTTTGTCGGAGCCGTGCGGGATGCGGAGCGCCTCGGTCTGGATATTTCCTTCGGCACCGGCCCCGGCTGGTGCGGGAGTGGCGGGCCGTGGGTGCCGCCGGAACAATCCATGCAACATCTGGTTTCCAGCGCCGTGAACGTCTCCGGCCCGACGAATTTCCATGCGGCGTTGCCCGTGCCGCAGCAGCGCACGACGCGGTTTCACAAGGCGCTTTCGCCATTTTATCAGGACGTGGCGGTGTTCGCGTTTCCCAGTCGGAAGCCGGTCATCGCGGACATTGATGAAAAGGCGTTGTTTGTCCGGGAGCCGTTCACCTCGGCCAAACAGGTGAAGCCGTTTCTGCCCACGGCGGCGAATTATGCCGAGCCGGGGAGTGCGGCGGTGATTTCACCGGACGAGATGCGGGAACTGACTGCGCGACTGGAACCGGATGGAGTTGTGAACTGGGACGTGCCGGCGGGTGAATGGACGATTCTCCGCATGGGGCGGCGCATCACGGGAGCCAGCAGCCGTCCCGCACCGGAACCCGGAGTCGGCCTGGAGTGCGACAAGTTCGACGCGGCGGCGCTGGCGGCGCACCTCGACCGCTACGTCGGCACGCTGCTGGCGAAGATCGGTCCGCGTGCCAAGCAACACGGCCTGACGACGCTGCACATTGACAGTTGGGAAATGGGGGCGCAGAACTGGACCGGGAAATTTCTGGAAGAATTCAAACGCCGTCGCGGTTACGATGCGCGGCCGTTGCTGCCGATCTATACCGGGCGGGCCATCGGCAGCGTGGAGAAATCCGAACGCTTTCTGTGGGACGTCCGGCTGACGGCGCAGGAACTGGTGCTCCAAAACCATGCCCAAGCGGTGAAGCAATGGGGTGCGAAAAGGGGACTGGAACTTTCCATCGAGCCTTACGACATGAATCCGGCGGGCGACCTGGACCTGGGGGCGGTGGCGGATGTTCCCATGGGGGAATTCTGGAGCGCGGGCTACGGATTTGATTCCGCCTTCTCCTGTGTCACGGCGGCATCAATCGCCCATGTCATGGGCCGGCCGATTGTTTCCGCCGAAGCCTTCACTGCCGAGGGCAAAGAAGCCTGGCGGCAGTATCCGACCTCCATGAAGAACCAGGGCGACTGGGCGTTGGCGATGGGCATCAACCGCTTTGTTTATCACACGTTCGCGCACCAACCGCTGGGCGGGGAATACAAACCCGGCATGACGATGGGGCCATACGGCGTGCATTGGGATCGCGGGCAGACATGGTGGCCGCTGGTGGCGGACTACCATCGCT
>JALOTT010000159.1 GCA_025457745.1 Verrucomicrobiota bacterium | reverse complement strand
CAAACTTGGATCGTAATAGGCGTGAGCGGAGTGAAGTCCGCCAAACAAGACCAACACCATCAGCGCCGCCTTAACCAACTTCAGTCGTTTTTGCATACACATTCAATTCCGTTTTGCTCTTTTGCCATTCCAACCATCTCTAATTCCGCAGTGCCAGTGCCGTTCACTTTAGAAGCTGACACTTTTACCATACCTCTTTACGAGCGTGCTCAATGCGCTCCCAAATCTCTTTTGGCATTTCTCGACGCCAAACACCTCCCAGCAAATGATTGAAGCGGGGATTGACCTTTGCCTCTTCTTCTACTCGGATAATAAATGCCGCTCCGTGCCAGACCAATAGGTCTTCCATCAGCCCCGCCGCAAGGAAAGCTCTTTGGTCATCTGTCAACTCACGCTTCAAAATTTCGAGGATTGCTTGCCAAGCGATGTCTGGTTCTTCAGTGCTCGCATCATACATCGCGCCTTCACTGATCCCGGCATACCACGCTTCCACAAGCTCCGAGACTTTTTCAAATTCCTCGGCAGTGTTCATGGAGCGACCAATATCAATCCTCCGGCAGCAGCGCCTGCCGGTCCGGCAGCCACTCCTCCGACCAAAACTGCAGCGCCGCCAAGCCCTAAAGGGGTCAGTCCGGAGTATTTACACAAGTCCGAGTTCGTCTTGTTGGCGCGATTCATTTTTGTCCTTCGCGTTTTGCAGGCGGTTGGCAACGTGAGTCCAAGTTCCCATGTGCAACTCCGCCGCAATCCATTTCAAGGTCACCGCTGTTTCCGTCCGCAGGCGTCGGGCAATCCGAATCTTGCGCGCGTCACCTTTGGCCCGACGGTTCAATTCTGCTCCGGTCCATCCCAACTTGTCCAGTTCTTCCTGTAGGATTCGCCGCGCCTTTTCCTCCGTGGTCTCCCGGCGCGTCCCGGCATGATGACTCTCGGTGGCACGGGTGTGGGCGCTGGCCAAGAGTTCCTGGCGGAAGGTCTCGCCGCCCAGACACCAGCCGCGCCGGATCGGTTTGAATTCATCGCCGTCCTCCTGCGCGCGGCGGGTTTCGAGGTATTGCACCAACTGTTCGCGCCCGGCCTCACTGTCTTTGGGGATGCCGAGTTCGCCCAGCAACCGGTCCACGCGCAGCCAGCGCGGACGTTGCTCCGGCGGTTTGAGGTATTCGGGCCAACTGCTCCACGCAAAGTCGGCCAGCTTTTGTTCGGGGCGCAGGAGTCTGGCGCGCACCGGATTCAGGTGAACGTAATCGCACACGGTGCGGAGGTAGCCGTTGCCGCTGCCTTCCACGATGATCGCTTTGTAACGTCCGCTGAAGAGGTGGCCAAAGAGTTTGTGCCGGCGATTGAACCGCGCGGTGTAAGTGCTCATGAAGGGGTCAG
The DNA here is from genome assembly GCA_025457745.1 of Verrucomicrobiota bacterium. Taxonomy (GTDB): domain Bacteria; phylum Verrucomicrobiota; class Verrucomicrobiia; order Limisphaerales; family JADLHS01; genus JALOTT01. Next base: position 6,723 of record JALOTT010000159.1, on the reverse strand, counting down.
TTCTTGGTTTTGTTTACTCATACATTTTTCAATTCTCCGCCGAGTGCAAGCCGCCCGTTCCGGCGCGGAAGGCAACGGCCATGCGCTCCGGGTTTTCCGGTGAAGCGGTGGCGCAGTTCCACAGGCACGCGCCGTGAGATAAACTGGTGCATTGCTCTTCGCAGTCATGTTTCTCTATCTCACGGGGCAGGCGCCGCAGTGAACGCATTTTCGCGCTCCAGATTTTTAGGCGGTTTGACCCAGCCCCACGTTTTCCAACGTCACCTGACGCAGCGTGTCGTTGTTGCCGAAGCGCCGCACGGCATCGAGGATTTCAATTCCGGCCAGGTGGCCTTGAGCGTCAAAGTCCAGCGCCACGCCTTCAGCGACCCGCTGGCTGGTCACCGTCGTCTCGCGGAAGGTGATGCTCATGGCGTCCACTTCGGGATCGTAGCTGATTTTCATAATCGGATTTCAGTTAATAGTAAAACGTGTAAACCGTCACCACCACAATTTCCAATGTTTCTTCCACAAAAACCGGGCGGACCTGTTTGGTGGCGGAAGTTTTCCCGTTCCAAACCGTGTTGAAAGGAAACTCTTTCTGGCACTCCAACCGGCTCAGTTCCGCCGGCCGCCACGGGGATTCCTGAATGGCCAGCTCAACCTCGGCGGCGGTGTAACCGCGCTTGGTCAGGTAGCTTTGGGCATGCCGGGTCAGTGTCGGATCGGTTTCACGGATTTGATGTGTCAGACTACCAAACGATCCTCTTTTGGCGAGCGATCAATTCTCCGCCGAGTGCAATCCACCCGTTCCCGCGCGGAAGGCGACGGCCATGCGCTCCGGGTTTTCCGGCGAGGCAGAGGCGCAGTTCCACAGGCACGCCCCGTGAGATGAACGGGTGTATTGCTCTATAGCAGTCATGTTGCTCTATCTCACGGGGCACGCGCCGCAGTGAACGCATTTCTCGCGGTCGAAATTCGGCACGCCGTTTTCGCCCGGCGTGATGGCCTGGCCGGAACAGACCTCCACGCGCAGCTTCGCGCCGCAGCGCTGGCATTGGTTCGGAAAAACAAACGCGACGTGATCGGCGTAGCCGGGCGGAATGTGGCCGCGAAAATAATCTTCGAGCGATGGAATGCGTTCCCACGGACGCAGCGGTTTGCCGGGCGATCCCTCTCCCTTGAGGGAGAGGGCAGGGTGAGGGTGAGACGCCGATTCGCGCGCAGACCCAGCCGCTCTCCCCCACCCCGCCCTCCCCCGCTGGGGGAAGGGGGTCGCGAGGCGTCCGCCGCTCAATCCGGCCAGCGCCATCCCGATCATGCCGGTGACGACGCCGCGTTGAAAACCGTCGCGGGACTTCTCGGCGACGCGGGCTTCCAATTCCACCCAGCTCGCGCGGCGGCGTTGCACGTAAGTCGCTTCGAGGTTTTCCTTCGTGAACGGTTTCTTCGCCTTGAGCAACTCGAGCATACCAGCGCCGGTTTTTCTTTCGTGGTCAACAATTCGTCCGGACTTCCAATCCGTAAAGTTGCGCGAACACCTTCGCGTGGCGCGCGAAGTCGCCGCAATACAGGATCGGATGGGGCCCGGAATAGACGCTGCACACTTCGGCCACGCCCTCCAGCTTCACCAACACGCGCGTGGCACAACCGCCCGTTGGCGGACTGGTGGGCGACGAAATCACCGTGCCGCGCCAAGCGTCCACGACTTGCTTCCCGCTTTGGTATTTGAACAGCGTGACCGGTTCGCCCGCCGGCCATTGCACATCCAGCGCCATCGTCTTGGGCATCTGATGGAAGAATGGGCGCAGGTCGTAGGTTGCCTCCCTGCCTTTCGGGCCGTGCAGCTTCGTCGTGCAGGTGCAGTGCGACGCGAAGTAGAGGTTTTGCTCAGTATCGAATTCCGGGTTGTGCTGGAAACCGCCCCGCCCGAACAAACTCGCGCCCAGCATGAGCGTCAGCGTCGGGTCCAAGTGATTCTCGCAGCCGCACGGAACGAGGTTCCCGTTGTTCCACGCAAAGCTCAGGCACGGCTTGCGATGTTTGAGGAACAGGCACTCGATGGTGATGGCATCCGCCTCGTGTCGTTCCATGAGCTTCTGCACCGCCACGTGCGAACGCACCCCATCCACAAACGCGTTCTCCTTCAAGTCACGGACATTACGGGCCCGGCTGCGAACGAACCGCGCCATCCGTTCCATTTCGGAAGTCACCTGGAGTTCGTCGTAGAGCGTGTTGAAGTGGTCGGCTGGGACACTGTGAATGGGCGTGCCGAAGAATGGCTCGGTGGCATCAGTCTCTTTCGTAAGCTGGCCGGACACGCGCAACAGCCGGCTCTGCGCCATGCGCGTCCGGGTGTGGACCGCACGCAAGCCCCGCTCCAGCGCCGCCCAGTTCTCGATCGAGTGAATGTATTGAACGCGCGCTGCGGTGCGGAAGTATTCCGGCGGCAACTGATGATTCGCTCCCACCGGATGGTAGAGGATGATCGGGCCTTTGAAGCCTTCCAGGATGGGCTTGAGCTTCGGGCTGAAACTGTTCCAGAAGTTGAACAGCAGCAGCGCATCCGGCTTCGACGCCTCGACACTGTTCATGAAGGCGCGGATGCCGGCATCCGTGCAAAGCGGTTTCTCCTCCAGCGCGAGGGTGAGATCGAGGCCGGTGGTCAACTCGCGCATTTGGGCCAGGAACTTCGCTTGCTGCGCCTCCGGCTCGAACTGATTGCCGGGCCAGGTGAACCACTGATGCTTCGCCCAACCGTCCTCGGCCTTGCCCGCCAGGACATCCTCTGCCGGCGGGTAAAAGAACGCGCCGCGAATCACGGCCGGCTTTTTCTTCCGGGGCGAGGAACTGAGTTGCGACGAGGGAGTCGTGGCGCAGCCCATCGGCCAGACGGCGAGCGCGGCGAGGGCGGCGGTGGACTTGAGGAAGGTTCGACGATCTTGCGGCATGTTCATGCGCCAAGGCTACTCCCGCAGCGGCGCGAGCGAAACAGTTTTTCTGCGGTCGCAGACAGAAGCGGCGGCTTCTTGCTTCAATGGCGGTACAGAAACTCCGGGCTGTTGATCAAGGCCCACGCGAGATCTACGATCGCTTCGCGTCCGCTCGCTTTGCCGGACTGCACGTACGCCTCCAGCGTCTTGACTTCCTCCTCCGTCGGAAAACGCGAGAGGATTCCGAGGTAAATCCCGGCGGCCATCTCGCGCGGGGTCTTCTTGGAAGCAGTTTGATATTCAACCAACCGGCTCTGTCCGATCTTGCGCAGGACGTGACCTGAGTTGAGCAGATGCAGCCGTTGCGCGGCCGTGATGCGAGTATTGCGTTCCGATTCCAACCCCGTGTCGCGCGGCGAACGCCCGAACAACTCCAAAAACGGACTGGTGATACTGCCATCGGGCAGCGCGATCGAACGCTGGTTCTCCGGAATGAACGTGAACGGCTCGGGGATGGCGCTCGAATATTTCTCCGTGGTGCGGGTGATTTGATTCAACGCGTCAATCAAGACCTCCGCCTCCAGCCGTCGCAGGGGATACGCGGCGAAATTGGCGGCGACTTGCGGGTCATCGCCGCGGGGAATCGAGGAGAGTTGATACGTCTTGGAATTCAGAATCAACCGGTAAAGATGCTTCAGGTCGTAGCGCGCCGACTCCAGTTCGACTTCCAGATGGGCAAGCAGTTTGGGGTGGCTGGGCGGATTGTCGGCGCGGATGTCATCCGGCTCGTGAATGATTCCGCGCCCAAGCAGCCACGACCAGACCCGGTTGGCGATGTTCCGTGTGAACCACGGATTATTCCGGTCAATCAACCAGTCCGCAAAGATTTCACGCGGATCGCGGTCAGCGGGCAATAATGCCTTTTTCTCGTCTGGAAAAACCGCTTCTGTCGCCGCGTTGGTCGCGGCGGGATCGAAGAAGACAATTTCTTCCTTCCACTCCGCCGTGGACTTGAAGCCGGTTTTTGAGAAGAACCCCGCCAGGCCAGCAAGCCGCTCCGCCGGCCACTTCTCGGCCCGCATGCCCATGAAGGTCAGAGCCACGGTTTGCGCGATGCCCGGCGGCTCGCGGTTCTGCATGGCGCGATAGAAATTGACCGGCGGCACGCGGAAGTTGCTGCCGCTGGAGGTCAGCAGTTCGCGGACGAACTGGTCGTAGGGTTTGTTCTCCTTGATGGCGGTGCGAATCCAGCGATGATAGGCCTGCGCGGCGTTGGGCCAGAGGTTGATGGGAAACTCCGCCTTCACGCGCAACAAATCACACCACTTCATCGCCCAATAGTCCGCGAACTCCTCCCGCTCCAGCAACCGGTCAATCAACGCGCGGCGTTTGTTCGGGTCGCGGCTCAACAGAAACTCGTTCGCTTCCGTGGCCGACGGCAGGGTGCCGATGACATCAAGGTAAACCCGCCGTACAAACACCGCGTCCGAACAGAGGTTGGCCGGCTGAAGATGCAAGCGCTTCAACTGGTCGAAAACCAGTTTGTCTATCTCACGCTCGGCAAGCGCGGCTGCTTGAACTTCAAACGGGCCGGACGCCGCTTCAGCCACCGCGCGACAACGGGCCGGTAAAAAGAAGTACAGGCAGAGCAAACCTCCCCATAAGGCTGTGGCTGGACTAAAAATTTTCAACGGATACATTTTTATTCGTCGGAGGCGATGTCGCTTGGCCTTTAGTTGGCCCGCCGCCAATCTTCCCCGCCCCGCCGGGCGAAGCGCAATCGCGTCCGGGAAGATATTAGTTCAGTTCGGTTGTAACCTATAGCACGTTTTATGCTTCTCATCTGTTATGATGGTTCGGACGCCGCGCGAACGGGTCGGGTTACAACCCGGCTGGCTGTGCGGCAATCTGACGGCGCGAGTGACCCGTGCCGCGGCAGACAACTGACAAAACAAAAACACATTTTAAGATGACCCACGACGCAGCCCCAACCAGCGCCTCCCTCGCGCCGTCTTCCCGGAACACGTCGCCACAACTGTCGTGGCAACGGCGACCTGGAATGGCTTTCGTGGTTTTTGAACGCCCGCCCATCCGCGAGTTACACCTGAGCTTGCAAGCAAAGCGTGGTGATTCAATTGGCGAACTGATGGAATGTCTTGCCGCCGTTCTGAAGAAGAACCAAGTCACCGTGGTCCGGCAGTTCGTGTTCGGCCCGATAACCGCCCACGCTGAAACAATGAACGCGATGCACCGGTGCTTTGGTGACGTGAATTGGCCGGTCACCTGGATGGAGGGCGGCGGTTGCACGGGTGGCCTCATCGCCGGAATGCAGATTCACGCGATTGGCGGCGTGCCAGTTCAAACGTTGACTTGCGAAGGACAGATCATCGGGCGAACGTTTGACGACGGCGAAGCGAAGCATTGCCTGCTTGGCGATATCGGCCCGGTTCGCACGACGGCGAGCGCCCCCGACCAGGCGCGCGAAACGTTTGACAACCTTGAGGCGGCACTCGGTCTTGCAGGGATGACCATGAAAGATTTGCGGCGGACCTGGTTGTTCCTCGATGATATTCTCTCGTGGTATGGCCCGTTCAACGCGGTGCGAAACGCTTTTTTCGCGCGGAATGAATTGCGGGCGGGGGCATTCCCGGCGAGTACGGGCGTGGGCGGACGCAACCCGCGCGGCACGGCGGTCACGTTGAGCGCCTGGGCGGTAAGCCCACACAACCGCGCGACCCGCGTTGAGATGGTGCCCTCACCGATGCAATGTCCGGCGATTGCGTACGGCAGCGCCTTCAGTCGCGCAGTGGAAATCGTGTCGTCGCATTACTCGCATCTGCTGGTTTCCGGCACCGCGAGCATCGAGCCGGACGGGCGCACGGCGCACGCGGGCGACATACGCCGCCAGATTGAACTCACCATGCAGGTCGTGGGCGCGATCCTGCAATCGCACGGAAGGAACTTTGCCGACGTGACTCGTGCCACGGCGTATTTCAAGTCCGCTTCGGACTTCCCCCATTTTGCCGCGTGGTGCAACCAGCATGGCCTTGGGGAATGGCCCGTGGTGGCGGCTCGCTGCGACATCTGCCGTCCGAAGTTGTTGTTCGAGATTGAAGTGGATGCCATCACTACCTGACCCAGATGACGCTGGGCAGCGACGCGACGCGGCGTCTCCGAGCAAGACGCTTTGCAAAAGGGAATGGAAGAAAAGTCCAAAGAGTTTGCGGAGAATGGAAACGATTTACGCGAAAGCGTGAGAGGTAGCGAGGGTGATTATTTCGCTGACTTTGAAAGTTCCCTCCTCGCTCGTGTGATAATTGCGGCAAGGTCAACGTCCAACGCCCTCGCAACGCGCAGCACCGTTTCCAATGACGGAATTCTCTGCCCCTCTTCCATATACCCGATGGCCTGCTGAGATAATCCAGATGTCTGCGCCACGGCGTACTTCGATAAACCTTGGCGCTGGCGCTCTTCTTTGAGAAGGCGAATAATTTGCTGGCACTCGGCTTGACAGAACTTGTCCAAAGTCCGTCGAGTGTGTCAAAAAAACAGTTGACGCCATTAGTTCCCAGTTGTTAAGTAGTGGTGCGCCGAGTTGCGCGCTTGTATTGTTTGGCACAACGTGAAAAGTTTGTGCGGCTTGCGCTGTTTGTTCTTCTCGATGACGTTGGACGCCGTCGCCAAAATGGTCTTGCTGGAGCGGTAGTTCTGTTCCAGCATAATAATTTTCGCATCCGGGTAGTCCTTCTCGAAGCTCAAAATGTTGCGTAAATCGGCGAAGCGCCAGGAATAGATGCTCTGGTCGGGGTCG
>JALOTT010000005.1 GCA_025457745.1 Verrucomicrobiota bacterium | reverse complement strand
AGGCCGGTTCAATTTCGAGGAACGACGTGTGAATACCGCGCAAAACTTTCATCAGCACGACGGACTTCTTGCTGGACGAAACCTTTTCCATCTCCTGGCGCAGTTCATCCACGTTGCCGACGGACCGTCCGTCCACTTCCAAAATCAGATCGGCACCGTTCAGCGAGCCGAGTTCCGCCCAACTGCCCGGCTTCACGTCCTCGACCAATGCCCCACGCTGGTCGCCGGGCCATTGCTCCTCGGCAATGTCAAAGAAGCAAATGTCCCGGGCGGTGAATTCAAAATCGTTGTTGCGATACTTTTTCATTTCGCGCTGCAACCGCGGCGAGCGCGCGAGTTCGACCGGTACCTTTATCTCGGCTTGGTCCCGGAGAATCGTCAACTCGACCTGCTTGCCCACGTCGTATTGCCGGATGAGGGTGGCCAGTTCGTCCTCGTGTTCCCGCGCGGACGCCGTGAGCTTTTCACCGTCGAGCGCGATGATGAAATCGCCCGCCTTCAGCCCCGCTTTCTCCGCCGTTGTCCCGGCGTAAATCCGCGTGATGTAGAAACCCTTGAGCGAGGGCTGGCCGAGTTGCTTCGCGATGTCGCGGCTGATGACGTGCGTCTCGACCGGGAGCCAGGCTTTCGTGACTTCGAGGCCAGGGTCTTTCAATTCCTCGATGCCCACCTTGACCACGGTAAGAAACCGCTCCGCCTTGCGCTCGAAAGTGACGATCACCGGCACCGGGTCGGTTTTGCCAGCGGTCAGTTTTGCCGTGACTTCGATCAGGCCCTCAAGATTTTTCACCGGCGCGCCGCCGACTTCCAGGATCACGTCCCGACGTTCCAACGCGGGCTTGGCGTCGCCCGCCGGGCCGCCGGGCCGCACCGTGCCAACCAGCACGCCATCGAGGCTCGCCCGCTTGATCTCACGCCGCATGAGCGGAGAAATGTTCCGCGCCGTCATGCCCCATTGCTTCAACTCGTTTTGCTTCGGATAAAGTTCGCCGCGCTCGATGGCCGCAACCTGCAACTTTACCGGCTTCCCATCGCGCTCGACGACCAACTCAACGGGTTTCCCGATTGGCAAACCCGTTATGATCCGCATGAAATCCGGCATCTGTTCATCATAACGAACGTTGGTCGCCGCGCCGTTCACTTTCAGGAGCAGATCGCCGGTCTTCAGTCCGGCGGCTTCCGCCGGTGAATCCTCCAGCACCCCACTGATGATGACGCCGCGCGGATTCTTCGAACGTTTGAAAGTCGCCTGCGTATCCACACCCAGCCAACTGCGCTGGATTTTTCCGTGGGCCATGATCTCGCCAGCCACAACCTTGGCGAGATTGCCCGGAATCGCGCCGCCGAGGCCGAAGCTGATTTCGTTGATGCCGATGATCTCCCCCTTCAAGTTGACCAGCGGCCCGCCGGAATTGCCGCCGTAAATGGCCGCGTCGTGGCCGATCCACTTCACGAGCGAGCCGACGTCCTCGCCGTCAAGCTTGAACCGCGCGCCCGAACCGAAAAATCGCGGCATGATCATTTCGTTGTTGCTGATGATGCCGAGGGTGACGGATTGCGAGAGCGCCATCGGGCTGCCCATTGCCAGCACGTAATCGCCCACGCGCATCGCCGATGAATCGCCAAAACCGACGCATTGAAACTCGCGCGGCGTCTCGGGCTTGAGTTTGATCACCGATATGTCCGTCATCGCGTCCGTGCCCACCAGCTCGGCCTCGACTTCCTCGCGATTCCACAGCGTGCAAAACATCCGCGCCGCGTGGCCCGCCACGTGATGATTGGTGACGATGTAACCGTCCTTGGTGATGATCGCGCCGCTGCCGACGGATTGCTGTTTGATCTCGCGCCCCTCGTTGAATTCCGTCGAGACCACACGAATCCGCACCAGCGCGGGCCGCACCCTGGCAATGGCCGCGTCCACCTGCGAGCGCGCGGCGGACGGCACGTCGTTGCCCTTCGCCAGAACGCCACCGACCGAAGCGCCCAGGAAGACGACCGCCGAAACCCGCGCGAGCAAGCTGTTGAACCAATGACCTCGGAGCATGGCGAAGTTTGCGCGGGAACGGCGCAAAGAGGCAAGCACCGAATGTTCAGCCGAATAAATCCATCTGCGGCGGCGGGGTGAGTTGCTTGAGCTTGTCGCGGTCTTGCTGGCGGCGCGCCTGGCGCACGTTGCCTTCGGGCGTGAGTTCGGATTCTTCGAGGTTGACCAGGATTTGTTTGGCGCGCTCCAACACTTCCTGCGGCACGCCGGCCAGCCGCGCCACGTGGATGCCGTAGCTCTTGTCCGTGCCGCCTTCGACGATCTTGCGCAGGAACACAATCGAGTCCCGCCACTCGCGGACGGCGACGTTGAAATTCTTCAATCGCGGGAGACGTTGGGCGAGTTCGGTCAATTCGTGATAGTGCGTGGCGAATAGCGTTTTCGCGCCGACGGCGTTGTGCAGATGCTCGACGATGCTCCACGCGAGGCTCAAGCCGTCGAAAGTGCTCGTGCCGCGCCCGATTTCGTCGAGCACGATGAGGCTGCGCGGCGTGGCGTTGTTGAGGATGTTGGCCGTCTCGGTCATCTCGACCATGAAGGTGGATTGCCCGCGCGCCAGGTCATCGCTTGCACCGATGCGCGTGAAGATGCGATCCACGAGATCCATCCGCGCCTCCACCGCCGGAACGAACGAGCCGGAGTGTGCGAGCAAGGTGATGAGCGCCACCTGCCGGATGTAAGTGGATTTACCTGCCATGTTCGGCCCGGTGATGAGCGCGATTTGCGGAAACGTAGGACAGGCGTCGCGCCGGTCTCCATCTGGAATATCTCCGCCTTGGGGCGTTACGGCTTGGGGATTTAAGTTGGAGACAGGCGCGACGCCTGTCCTACTGGAAAGCCGCGTATCATTCGGCACAAACCGCTCCTCCACCAACTGCTGCTCCAAAACCGGATGCCGTCCGTCGCGAATGTTCAACACGCCTTCATCGCCAACCTGCGGGCGGCAGTAGCTGTGTAACCGCGCAACTTCCGCGAAACACGCCAGCACGTCGAGTTGAGCAAGCGCGGTGGCCGTCTGCTGGATGCGCGCCATCTGCGCCAGCACTTCCTCGCGCACACGTTGGAAGAGTTCGTATTCCAACTTCACGCTGCGTTCCTCTGCGCCGAGAATCTTGCCCTCCATCTCCTTCAACTCCGGCGTGATGTAGCGTTCGCCGTTCGCGACGGTTTGCTTGCGGTGATAATGCGCCGGTACTTTGTCGAGGTTCGACTTGGTGACTTCGATGTAGTAGCCGAACACGGAATTGAACCGCACCTTGAGCGACGAAATTCCCGTGGCTGAGATTTCATCCGCCTGCAACTTGGCGATCCAATCCTTGCCCCCGCGTTGGGCGCTGCGAAGCTCATCGAGGTCGCTGCTGAAACCGTCGCGAATCATGCCGCCTTCCTTCACGGCGAGCGGCGGTTCGTCCACAATGGCGCGGGAAATCAACTCAACCAGGTCGGGGGCTTCGGAGAGTTGGGATGTGAGATTATCCAGCAGGACAGGCGTCGCGCCGGTCTCGTTCTTTTCCGAAATTAGAGACAGGCGCGACGCCTGTCCTACGCCGGCAAGTATCGCCTTCACCACCGGAATCTGTTCCAACGCCTGGCGCAAGGCCGCGAGATCGCGCGCATTGCCGCTGCCGCTGCTCAACCGGCCCAGCGTGCGCTCCAAATCGCGAACGCTCGTGAGTTGGGCGCGAAAACTGTCGAGGCCGGATGAGTTCTCAATGAACGACTGCACCGCTTCCTGCCGGCGGCGAATTGGCTCAACGGCGGCAAGGGGTTGGGAAAGCCAACTGCGCAAGAGCCGCGCGCCCATGGGCGTGACGGTCTTGTTCAACGTGCCGTAGAGCGACGCGTTCTTCGGCGCGTCGTGATGGAGCGGTTCGAGAATCTCCAGGTGACGCAATGTCGTGTAATCCAGCGAGAGGAAATCGTCGCGGCGATAAAATGAGAGTCGCGTGAGATGTTTCACGTCGCGCCGCAGATTTTGCGTGAGGTAATGCAACGCCCCGCCCGCCGCGCCGATGGCTGCCGTGCGATCCTTTAGCCCGAAGCCGTCCAACGACGCCACCTTGAAGTGGTCGCGCACCGTGTAAAGCGCCGTTTCAGGTGCGAATGTCCAGTCGTCGTAGCCGCTGACGACCCAGCCGAAGTTCGAAGCTGACCCACCCCCGACCCCTCCCAGGAGGGGAGCAGCTTTCGGTGGCGCGCCCGTGTGAGTTCCCCTCCCGGGAGGGGTCAGGGGTGGGTTCCGGCCACGGACCAACTCAGCCACGTTCGCCGCTTCACCCGGATAAATAATTTCCGCCGGGCGCAAGCGTTCCAGTTCCGCGAGCAATGCGGCGTCGGACTCCAATTCCGTCGTCAGGAAGTCGCCCGTGGTCAAATCCACCAGCGCGAGGCCGAAGATTCTTCCTGACGGATAAACTGCGGCGAGAAAGTTGTTGCGCTCGGCCACGAGCATTCGTTCATCGAAATGCGTGCCGGGCGAAAGGATTTGCGTGACCTCGCGATTGACGAGTTTACCGGGCTTGGCGTCTTCGGTCTGGTCGCAGATGGCGACCTTGCGTCCGGCCTTGAGGATGCGGGCGATGTAGCCGTTGGCCGCGTGAAACGGCAGGCCGCACATGGGCACGCCGTTGCGCGCGGTGAGGGCGAGGTTCAGCAACTGCGACCCCGCCTGCGCGTCCTCGAAGAACATCTCGTAAAAGTCGCCGAGACGGAACAGCAGCAGCGCGTCCTTGGGCAGTTCGCCTTTGATGCGGCGATACTGCGCCATCATCGGCGTCAACTGGGTTTCGGCGGCCATCGCGACCAAGTTAGACAGGAATCATTTCAAGGTCGAAATGAAATTATCCGCCGACTGATGCTCTACAAAGACGCGAAGCTTTGTTTGTCAGGGCAAATCCTTGCTTGCCGGTTTAACCCGGGTCGGCAACTTGGCGGCAAAGCACGTGAAGCCATCTTCGCTGTCTTCAAGACTCAGTTCTCCACCGTGGGTGCGAATAATTTCTCGCGAGAGGCTCAGGCCAAGACCGACGCCGTCAACTCTGCCGCTGCGCGATTTGTCCGCGCGGTAGAATCGCTCAAAAATGCGTTCGCGATCCGCAGGCGGAATGCCCGGACCGGAATTGGCAACACGCACCGCAATGTGGTTCGCCTCTGTCGCCAGCTCGAAGCGGATCCGCCCGTGATCATAGTTGTATTTGATGGCGTTGCTGGCGAGATTCTGGAGGGCTTGCTCCAACAGGTCGGCATCGGAGTTGACGTGGACATCTGGCGCGAGTTTTTGCTCGACGGTCAGGTGTGGTGCTTGCGCCCGGCAATCTTCAATGACGTTTTCTAACATGCGGGTCAGATTGACCGGTTTGCACTTGAGTTGGAGCCGGCCAGCATCCGCGAGGGAGAGAAGAAGAAGTTTTTGCACGATGGCTTTGAGGCGGCTGACTTCGTCCAGCAGGCTGCTGTAAACTTCCTGTTGCGGTGAACCGGAAGGGGCGCTTCCCAACGCTTGCTCCAATTCGACCTGCAACCGTGCCAGCGGCGTTTTCAACTCGTGCGAGGCGTCGGCGCTGAATCGCGTGGCCTGTGTGAAACTCTTTTCCAGGCGGTCGAGCATTTCATTGAAGACCGTGATGAGCCGATTGAACTCTGCGTCGCTGGTCATGGCGGGAATGCGTTGATCGAGTCCGTGCGCGGTCACGCGTTCGGCGGTTCGAGTGAGCGCCGTCACGGGTCGCAAGGCGCGTCGCGCCACGAACCATGCGCCGCCAGCCACCAGCACCAACACCACGACCAGGGTTGACAGATAGGTGTTGCGCAGTCCGGTCATGCGCGAATCGAAGTCGTCCATGTTCGCCGCCAGAATCAGCGTCACGTAGGGATTGCCCATGACACCAGCGCGCCAAGATTTGCCATCCGTTGCGACCGTGGAAAAACGCGGCGATTTCAGCGGCAACGCCGGGTTGCTTGGAGAAATGGGTTCGCCCCGGCGTGGAGGCGGAGGAAAGGGCTGACCCGGCTTTGGCGCGTTCTGGCCGTCATACTTCTCCGACACGGAAAAAGATTCCGGCGCGAGACCGGTTGGCCAGTCAGGCGATTGATAGATGACTTTGTCGTTGTGCTTCACCCACAGGACAAACGGCGCCGCTTCCCGGTTGCCGGCAACAAATTTCAATGCTTCTTCCAGACGTGCCCAATGGTCGCCGCCCTGGACGCGGTCGAGATTGGCTTGACCGACGTTGCGAATCTCACGGTCGAGCCGGTCCAGGTTGAACTGGTAGGAAACGCGCCACAGCACGAAACCCGAACCAACCAGCAGCAGGCCGGTGATCAAGCCGGACAGCAGGGCGATTTTGAAACGGAAGGAGTTTAGGTTCATGCGCCGCGCTTTTCCTCGGGAATCCGATAACCGACGCTGCGCACGGTTTCGATGATTGGCGACCCAGCTTCGCTGCCGAGTTTCTTGCGCAGGTGTTGCACGTAAACGTCCACCAGATTCGTGCCGGGATCGAAGTGATAATTCCAAACATGCTCGCAAATCTGGGCGCGGGTGAACGTGCGTCCCGGCGACCGCATCAGGCACGTCAGCAATGCGAACTCACGCGCGGTCAGTTCTACCGTTTCTGCGCCGCGTCTCACTTCCCGCGTCAGCAAATTCACCGTGATGTCGCCGTGTTGAAGCAAGTTCTTTTGCTGCCCGGACGCGCGACGCAGCAGCGCGTGCAACCGGGCGACGAGTTCCTCGATGTAAAACGGTTTGGTGAGATAATCATCCGCACCAAGGTTGAGGCCGTCCAATCGCTCGTTCAGCGCGCTACGGGCGGTGAGCAAAATCACCGGCACGGGCAAGTGTTGCTCGCGGAGGTTGCGCAGGATGCTCAAGCCGTCGCGGCCCGGCAGCATGATGTCGAGCACGAGCGCGTCGTAGCTGCGCGTGGTGGCGAGCGTGAAGCCCTCGTCGCCGTCGGCGCTGAGGTCCACCACGAAGCCCTGCGCTTCGAGGCCCTTGCGCACAAACCCGCCCAGCTTCTTGTCGTCTTCCACAACCAGCACTTTCACGCCGCCAAACTACCGCCGAGCGCCGCCGCTCGTCGAAGCGAATTTCATTAAAGCATTTTAATGAAATCTTGCGTGGGCCGTTAATGCCTTGGTGGTCTTTTGCAGTATATGAAAACGAGCATACTCGTCACCGTGCTGGTGCTTGGAGCTTGGACGGCCCCGACATGGGCGCAGAGCAATCCGCCCGCTTTTAACATCCAGCAAACAATCTCCGATGGGGCGCAGCGCGCGACGCTGGCTTTCGATGGCCTGGCGATGATGACCGGGAATCTGGAAGCGCAGTCCTTTTTCCCGCCGGGCAAGGTGGCCGATTACACCGGCTTCCAGTATCTGCGCGACAACGACCCGGACAACATGGGCCACAACACGAGCTTCCTGACGCGCGTCGCCTACAACGTCATCTACATCCTCAACACCAGTCAATTCAACCAGCTCAAGACGCTGGCAGTGGCGCAACTGGATCAAACCGATCTCTACGGCTACAAACGTTTCCCGTTGATGAAGGCCTTTCGCCGCTTGCTGGAAGGCGACGTTCCGGCTGGCTCTGCGGGTTTGGATCCGGCGGCGGTGAAACAGGCTTCGCGCGAACTTTATCTGCTGGACGGCCAGATCAGTTTCGACCGCGCGCTGCTCTACGCCAACATCATCAACTCGCTCGACACGAATCAACTTGCTTACCTCGACGCCATGAAAGGTCACGGCTGGAACTCCTGGCCGGACATCACGAGGGAACAAATCCAGAGCAAGATGCAAGGGCTGCCGCAAGGCACTGCCGTGGCGGTGATGACGTACGCCGGCGACCTGTTCAGTTGGTACGCCGGTTCGCTGGAAGCGGATGTGTATTTCTGTCCCGAACGCCAGGGAACTTACTACGGCGGATTTTACATCAAGGACGCTCCCGCCATTGGTCACGAAGGTTACAGCATTGACGAACAACTCACCGCCACGGCCGGCGCCGCGCTCTGCGACAGTTCGAAAGGCTACGTCACGCCGCAACAAGCCGCGACGATTTCCAGCTTGGTGAACTTGCAGCGCAACAATCTGTACGCGGGGGTCACCAACATTGTGTCGGTGCGATCGAACATTGCCGCGCTGCTGCGCAGTCTCCTGATCTCACCTGCTTCCAGCAACGCCGTTCAAACTCAGGTGCTCGCATTGTCTGGCGTTTACGGCGACCTGGACGGCGAGAACAATTATTACTACGCCACGATTTTCGCGCAGGTTTACGCGACACTTACGACCGTCCAGAGAAGCAACCTTTTCGCGCTTCGGCATGACATTCTGTCCGGCGCGTACGCCGATGGCACGCCCTTCGACTTCACCGTTTGCACGACGCCCTACCTCTATTCCGCTGTCATCACCGACACAAATACGCTCACGCCTTACATTGCCGACACCGACTACTTGTTCCTCATCGCGCCAGCCACGGCGCCGTTTGATGTGATGCTCGGTCGGCCAACGGACCACTCCATCGCGGTGAGTGTGCTGACAACAACCAACCTTGAGGCGTATTGCGAATACGGCACGACACCGGGTCTCTACACCGGACAGAGCGGCATCAGCAATCTCACGGCAAACGTGCCCGGCGTATTGACGTTGTCCGGGTTGCAGGCAAACACACAGCATTTTTATCGGGTGCGCTATCGGCCGTTGGGCGCGACCAACTTCAACGCGACCGTCGAGCGCACATTCCAAACGCAACGCGCCGTCGGAAGTTCGTTCACATTCGCCATTGAGACCGACCCGCATCATTTGGACAACCATCCGACAGTCTGGCAGTTGGCGCTCAACAACATGCTGGCTGACAATCCCGACTTCCTCATTGATCTCGGCGACACGTTCATGGACGAGAAGTTCGGCACGAATACCCCAGCCGGAGCGATGGCGCTTTGCCGGGACGTGCGCACGGACTTTTTCAGCATCGCCGGGCATTCCGCGCCGCTGTTTCTCGTGGGCGGAAATCACGATCCGGAACTCGGCTGGTTGCTCGACGGCACGACGAACAACCTCGCCGTTCGGGGCGCGAACGCGCGCCAGTTTTACTATCCGTGCCCGGTTGCCGACGGCTTTTACTCCGGCAATCCCAACCGCGACGGTTACTACTCGTTCACCTGGGGCAACGCGTTGTTCGTGATGCTCGATCCGTTTTGGTTCACCGAAATCAAACCGGGCCGGGCGACCAGCGGCTGGGGTTGGACGTTGGGCGCGGAACAATACGCGTGGTTGCAACAAACCCTGTCGCAAAGCACGGCGCAGTTTAAGTTCGTGTTCATCCATCACCTCGTCGGCGGCAGTTTTGATGGCAAGGCGCGCGGCGGCCTGGAGTTTGCCCCGTATTTCGAGTGGGGCGGCTACAACACCAATGGCACGTGGGGATTCGCGGCCAACCGTCCCGGTTGGTCCATGCCGATTCAAGACTTGTTGCTCGCCAACGGCGTCAACGCCGTCTTCCACGGTCACGACCACCTTTACGTGAAACAAGACCTCGACGCCAACGGCGACGGCTCACCCGACTTGATTTATCAGGAAGTGCCGCAGCCAAGCCGCTCCAATTACAACAACACCAACGATGCCGCGGCTTACGGCTACACCAACGGTGTCATTCTCGGCTGTTCCGGCCACTTGCGCGTGACCGTCACCCCAACCAACGCGACGGTTGCTTACGTCCGCGCGTTCTTGCCCGAACACGAGGGCAACGGCAGAACCAACCGGATGATTTCGCACACCTACACCATCAGCGCTTCCGCGGCGACCACAGCCGCGTTTCCCGGCACGATCATTCCGGGTCGCCCAACTGACAACTCGCTTTCGCTGAACGCGCTTTCCTCGACCAACCTCCAAGCGTATTGCGAATACGGCACGCAACCCGGCGTTTATCTGAGCCAAACCGTTGTGACAAATCTCGTCGCCGGTGCGCCGGCGTTGTTGGAACTTTCCGGGTTGCCGGCCAATACTCGTTGCTATTACCGGCTTCGTTTCAAGTTCGCGGGCGCGACCATTTACCGGGCCGACGAGGAACGGACGTTTCACACCCAACGCGCATCGGGCAGCACTTTCACGTTCGATATCCAAAGCGACTCCCACATTTACGACAAGAAAGGTTACACAAACCTTTACGCGATCACGGAGAACAACATCCTCGCCGACGGGCCGGATTTTCTGCTCGACCTCGGCGACACCTTCGGCGACGACCACTATCCCACGACCATTACCTTCGCGGAGATGGAGCAATTGCATCTCGATCAACGCCCATTCTTCGACATCGCGGGTCGGGCTGCGCCGTTGTTCCTTTGCCTCGGCAATCACGAAGGCGAAACCATCGGCTACGAATTTCCCGACACCAACGCCAATCCCATCTGCACCTACGCAACGCAAAACCGGTTGCTCTATTATCCCAATCCGTTTCCCAACGGATTTTATTCCGGCAACACCAACGCCGACATTTACGTCAACACCAACCGCGCGCCCGATTTGCCGGCCAATTATTTCGCGTGGGAATGGGGCGACGCTTTGTTCGTCGTTCTCGATGCCTACCGGTATCTGCCCGAGGCCAAACCGGCCAACCTTTGGGATTGGACGCTCGGCAAGAAGCAATACGACTGGCTCAAACGGACGCTGGAAACCAGCAACAAGCCATACAAGTTCGTCTTCGCCCATCACGTGCTTGGTCAGACCCGCGGCGCCGCCAACTGGGCCGACATGTATGAGTGGGGCGGCAAAAACGGCAATGGCACGTGGGGATTCACGGCGAACCGACCCGGCTGGGCCATGCCGATCCATCAATTGATGGTCACGAACCGCGTCACGATTTTTTTCCAAGGCCACGATCACCTTTTCGCACGCGAGGAACGCGACGGCGTGATTTACCAGGAAGTCCCGATGCCTTCGGACGGCACATATCACGTCGGGGATGTCAACGCGCCCTATTACACGGGTGTAGTCACCAATAACTCCGGTCACTTGCGCGTCACCGTCGCGCCGTCGGGCGTCACGGTGGACTATGTGCGCGCCTTTCTGCCCGCCGACGAAGGACCGAACGCGACCAATCGCATGATTGCTTACACCTACACCGTCGGCGCCAACGACAGTGTGGGCGACGGAATTCCAAACTGGTGGCGTGTGCGTTATTTCGGTGGCGACGGCACAACGACCAACAGTTTTTCGTGCGCGACCTGCGATTTCGACGGAGACGGTTTCACGACGTTGCAGGAATTCACGGCCGACACCAATCCGACCAACGCGGCGTCGCGTCTTCAATTCACCGGCATCAGCCGCACGGGTGCTGACGTGCAGTTGACCTGGGTCGGCGGTCGAGATGCTTGGCAATACCTCGAGCGCACCCAAGCCCTCGCCACGAATCAATGGAGCGCAGTTTTCACGAACAGCCCGCCCACGAACATCACCAACATCCTCACCCGCAGCGAGACAAATGCCCCTAATTTGTTTTATCGAATCAAAGCCAGGAGATAGCCATGAACAAGACCAACATCACACTCATCGCATTGCTCTACGCCATCGCGGCAATCAACATTCCCGCACAAGACCGCCCGCTGCGGCAACGACCGCCCTCGGAACGCCCTGACGGTCGCGGCGGGCCGCCCGGCGAAAGAGCACAGCGCCCGCCTGCCCAAAGGTATTCCATCGAACAGGCCGTTTCCGACCGAGGACAGTTGCACACCATCGCCTTCAGCGGACTGGCATTCATCACGGGCGACTTCGGCGCGTCCACTTTCATGCCGCCGGGGAAAGTTTGCGATTTCTTCGGCTTCCGATACATGCGAGACATAGACGCCGCGCAGAAGGGACACAACCCGATGTTCCTGAATCGCGTCGCGGGCAACGTGCTCGAAACGCTCAACGACGCGCAGAAGCAAAAGTTTCTCGACCTAGCGGACGAACAAGCTTCGCAACTGGAGGAACTCGCCCGGATGCGGTTGCCGCTGATCAAGGCATTTCATCGCCAACTCGACGCGCAGATTCCCACCGGCAGCGATGGATTGAACGAAGCCGCCGTCGTCCGCTACGTCGGCGACATCTTCGCCAGGGACGCCGAGTTGAGTCTGCGCCGCGCTGAAGTGATGGCGCAAGTGTGGCGCTCGCTTACGCCAGAACAGAACGCTTACTTCGCCAAGATGAAGTTCGGCGATTTCAATTCGTGGCCCGCGATTGACGAGCGCGACAAGATCAAAAACGTCGGGCGCGGCAAATCGCAATTGTTCAACGTGGCTTACATGACTTACGCGAGCGAGTTCTTCAGTTGGACGGCGGGCAATCTCGAAGCGGACACGTATTTCTGCCCCGAACGCCACGGCACTTACTTCGGCGGCTTCTACATGAAGGACATGCCGGCGATGGGCAAACGCGACTACGACATCAGCACCTCGCGCACCGGCGATGGCGGTCGCGACTTTCTCGAACAAGTTCTAAACGAATCGCAACGCGCGGAGATCACCGGCATTCTCGCGAAGCAGAAGAAAGCAATCATCGAAACCATCACCGTCCGACGCGCCATCGCAACCGAGTTGAGGAAACTGCTCTCTGGCGGAACGCCCGACAAACAGAAGATCCTGTCACTGGGTCGCCACTACGGCGAACTCGACGGCGAGATGTCATGGCTCTACGCGACCGCGTTCGCAAAAGTGAACCGCACTCTCACCGACTCTCAGCGGGCCGCGTTGATGAAGCTGCGCAATCTCGACAGTTACAAAAGCGCCGAGGCTTACATTTACTCGCGCTCGCTGGCCGGAAAACTTGATCTGCCAGACACGGATCATTTCTTTTTCCTGCCAAAGCCACTAGACAATAAGGGCGCAAAAAGTTGACCCGTAGGAAAAAGGCGGGGAGAATCCCGCCCATGAAATTGCTCACCGATTTTTCCGCGAACCCGAAGGTGCTCGTTCGTCAAGTTTCGACTTTGTTTTTCACCTTCGCGTTGGCGCTGGTCGCGGCGAACGGCGAGCCGGCGCAGGTGGTTTCCGCCGTTGCAGACGCAAGCCTTACCGAGCGCACGACACTGCGCGACCGGTTCTGGATCTGGACGCATGTCGCGGGTTCCTACAAGGGGGTTTTCGGCCTGCCCGATTCGCGTATGACACCCGTCGAGGGCGCGGTTTATCTCGGCGTGCCCAATGTGCTCTTCATCCGCTTCCACGAGAAACCGGAGATTCCCTTCGATCAGCACGCCATCGCGTTCCGGCCGTTCAAGCGCGTCGTGTGGTCGTTGGTCGGCGCCAGCGGGCAAACCAGCGACGAGGAAAGAAAGCACGTACTCGATTTGCCCAACCGCTTTCCCAACATCACCGGCTTCGTCATGGACGATTTCTTCCGCGAAAAGGGGCCGACCGGCTCGCTGTCAGTCGAACAACTCAAGAACCTGCGAAGCCAGTTGGTCATCGGCGGAAAGAAACGCGACCTTTACGTGGTCTTGTACCAACATCAACTTGAATTTCCGGTGACCAAGCATCTGGATCTTTGCGACAAGATCACGTTCTGGACCTGGAAAGCCGAAGACCTTGGCAAACTGGAGTCGTCCTTCGAACGATTGGAAAAGCTCGCCCCGAACCAGGGCAAGCTCCTGGGCTGTTACCTGTGGGACTTCGGCACCCGCAAGACGATGCCGTTGAATTTGATGAAGAAACAGTGCGAACTCGGACGTCGCTGGCTGAAGGAAGCCCGGATCGAAGGGATGATCTTCCTGGGCAGCAACGTGTGCGATCTCGAACTGGAGACGGTGGAGTGGACGCGCAAATGGATCGCGGAAGTGGGTTCAGAACCGCTGCATTGATTCCGAGCGACACCGGCACAAAAAGTTGACCTACGACGGCGAGGAACGGAACATCGCCGTCATGAATCTGGCCCGGAAGAATTTTTCTCCGATCACTTCCGTTGGATTGAAGTTGCTGTTTTGCTGCGTGCTAACCACGACATTCAATGTTGCCGTGGTGTGGGGCAGCACGAACAGTCAGCCGGCGCGGATTTCTCAAGCCACCGCCGTGCGCGTGCCCGAGCTGGCAGCGGAATTGGGCAAGATTCACACTCGCGAAGGACCACTCGGCACGGTGAGTCGCGAACTTTACATTCCATACCCGAAGCAGGGCTTCAGTTCCGTTCTCACCGCTGGCTACACGGGGCACAAGGGACTGCGGCGATACGAGGTGTTGACCTATCAGGGACTCGACGACGTTTACCAGAATGCGGAACGTCGTTACTCGGAGGACAATGGCCGGTCCTGGT
The DNA here is from genome assembly GCA_025457745.1 of Verrucomicrobiota bacterium. Classification (GTDB taxonomy): domain Bacteria; phylum Verrucomicrobiota; class Verrucomicrobiia; order Limisphaerales; family JADLHS01; genus JALOTT01. The sequence goes on along the minus strand of JALOTT010000005.1, from coordinate 11,898 downwards.
CGCCGTGGATGCTGGACACCGAGGTGGCCATCGTTTGCGAGGGCGAATACTCCTGGCAGCGGTTTCCACCCACCGGGCCGACCGAGCCGTGTTATGACAAGGCGTCCCGACGGCTGGTCCAGCCCTACAGTTTGGTGACGTTCGCGGGCGATCCGCGAAAAACCGGTCTCAGCGACTGCAACTATCACGCATTCTCGAGGACCTCGACTGATAATGGCCTCACCTGGCGCGAGGGCCGGATGGTGAAATACGAGGACGGCCCGGACTACGATCCAAATCGAAAGCGCGCCGCGGATTTCATGGCGGCCAACTCCGCCGTTTATTACTACAACACCATCCCGCTGAATGGCGGCGGTGTGATTTTTGCCGCCGACTTTACGCCCGACGTGGTGACGGGAGCCGATGGCAAGAGCGCATCGTTGACGGCGATCCGGTGCTTCTGCGGGCTGTGGGACAAGGCTGCCAAAACGTACCGCTGGACCGCGTCGCCGCCCGTCGCGATCCCGCGCGCGCTTTCAGGCTATGCGGCTGAGCCTTGGCTGGCGCGGCTGAAAGATGGCCAGATTCTGCTCGATATCCGTGGCACGACCCAGAGTGCGACGTCGCCAAACGCGGTCGGGCGACATTGGTACGCGCTGTCCCGGGACGAAGGCCGGACCTTCAGCGAAGTGCGCGACTGGCGTTACGATGATGGGCAGCAGTTTTATTCTCCCGCGACGATGGCGAAGCTGCTGCGCCACTCCAAGACTGGCAAGTTGTATTGGTTCGGCAACATCAGCGCCGCTCCGCCCGTCGGCAATCGCCCGCGCTACCCCTTCTACATTGCCGAGGTGGAGGAATCCATTCCGGCCCTGCGACGCAGCACGCTCACAGTGATTGACGATTACGACCCGGCCCACCATACGCCCGCCGTCCAGTTCTCGAACTTTTATGTTTTCGAGAACCGGAAGACGCATGCCTTCGAGCTGTACCTTTCGCCCTATGGGCAATACGGCAACACCTATCAGGCGAGCGTTTACCGATACTCGATCCAACTGAAGCCGGCCCGGCGATCTCATCCGACCAAAGCCCGGTAATCGGTATAACCTTTCGGGCCATCCGCATAAAAAGTGTCTGGGTCGGGCGGGTTGAGCGGGGCGCCACTCGCGAACCGTTTAGGAAGATCGGGATTGGCAATGAAGAGTTTGCCAAAAGCAACGGCGTCGGCTTCGCCGGTTTGCAGCAGTTGCTCGGCGCTGTCGCGGGTGTGGGCTTCATTGGCCACATAGAGTCCGCCGAATTGCTTCTTCAGTTCCGGTCCGAGGCGATTCGGCCCCAGCGATTCGCGGGCGCAGATGAAGGCGAGCTTGCGACGGCCGAGTTCGCGGGCGACGTAACCGAAAGTGGCACCGGGATTGGAATCGCCCATGTCGTGAGCATCTCCGCGCGGCGCAAGGTGCATGGCGACGCGCCCAGCACCCCAAACGGAAATCACCGCATCGGTCACTTCGAGCATGAGCCGGGCGCGATTTCCAATCGGCCCGCCGTATTCATCGGTGCGCTTGTTCGTGCTGTCCTGGAGGAATTGATCGAGCAGATAGCCGTTTGCGCCGTGAATTTCCACACCGTCGAAACCCGCCGCGAGCGCATTGGCCGCGCCTTGCCGATAGGCTTCGATGACGCCGGGAATCTCACTCGTCTCCAACGCGCGTGGCGTGACGAACGGGCGTTCCGGTCGAATTAAACTCACGTGGCCTTGCGGCGCGATGGCGCTGGGTGCGACCGGCAACGCGCCGTCGAGATACGACGGGTCAGAAATGCGGCCGACGTGCCAGAGTTGCAGGAGCATTTTTCCGCCGGCGGCATGAACAGCGGACGTGATTTGCTTCCAACCCGCAGTTTGCTCCGCCGACCAGATACCTGGCGTGTTCGGATACCCGACGCCCATTGGTGTGACTGAAGTCGCTTCACTGATGATGAGTCCGGCGGAGGCGCGTTGGACGTAGTAATCGCGCATCAAGGCGTTCGACACGCGACCGGCACTGGCGCGACAGCGCGTGAGCGGCGCCATGAAGACCCGGTTGGCGAGGCGCAAGTCGCCGATGGTGATCGGCTCAAGGAGTTTCAGTTTTTCAGCCATCGCAGCACTTGATAAAGCCACCACGCTCAATACCTCGGCACTTTGGAATCAATCTCCTCGCTCCAGGCGGTGATGCCGCCCTTGACGCTCTTGAGGTATTTGAATCCTTGCTGCCTTAGAAAGTTCAGTGCGTCCATTGAGCGCACGCCGACTTTGCAACTGATGTAATACTGCTGGTTCGGGTCAAGCTCGGTGAAGCGTTGCTGAATCTGGCTCAGCGGTAACAACGGCACGCCGTCCACCTTCGCGATCTCGTATTCGTCCGGCTCGCGCACGTCAATGACCTTGACACCCAATGTCGGATTATCCAGCGCCCGCTTCATTTCCAGCACCGTCACTTCGTCGGGATTGTCTTGCGTCACCGCCGGTTTGGGCGCGATGCCGCAGAATTGCTCGTAATCAATCAATTCCTTGATCGTCGGGTGCTCGCCGCAGACGGGACATTGCGGGTCACGGCGCAATTTCAGTTCGCGGAACTTCATGTCGAGCGCGTTGAACAGCAGCAGTCGTCCGACCAGGGAAGTGCCTTTGCCGATGGCGAGCTTCAGAATTTCCGTGGCCTGAATGCAGCCGATGATGCCGGGCAACACGCCGAGCACGCCACCTTCCGCGCAACTCGGCACCATGCCGGGTGGCGGCGGTTCGGGATACAGACAGCGGTAGCACGGCCCGCCGAGGTGCGGCGCGAACACGCTGGCCTGGCCTTCGAAGCGGAAGATCGAGCCATAAACATTGGGCTTCTTGAGCAGCACGCAGGCGTCGTTGGTGAGATAGCGCGTCGGGAAATTATCCGTGCCGTCCACCACAATGTCGTAGGAGCGGATGAGTTCGAGCGCGGTGTCGGACGAGATGCGCGTGTTGTGGATGACGACCTCGCAATGCGGATTGATGCCCGCGATGGTTTCCTTGGCCGACTGCGCCTTGGGCCGGCCCACGTCGGCGTCCGTGTGGAGAATCTGGCGTTGCAGGTTCGAGAAATCCACCGTGTCGAAATCCACGATGCCGAGCTTGCCGATGCCGGCGGCGGCAAGATACATCGCGATGGGCGAGCCAAGGCCGCCCGCGCCGATGCACAGGACGCTGGTGGCTTTGATCTTCTTTTGCCCGGCCAAGCCAACCTCCGGCAGGATCAGATGACGCGAGTAACGGCGGATTTCGTCATTGCTCAGTTGCATAGTAAAAGCGACATGGATTCAAGTGTGTCAGGGTAAAGTGTAAGGCGAAGAAATCAAGCCGGGCCATTCAATCCGTCGCGCCAAATCAATTGGGCGTCGAATCAGATGATCTCGATGCCGACGGGGCAATGGTCACTGCCGGGCACGTCGGTGCGGATGAAGGCGCGTTTGAGGCGCGGGCGGAGAGTGGCGGACATGAGGAAGTAATCAATGCGCCAGCCGACATTCCGGGCGCGCGCGCCGGACATCTGACTCCACCAAGTGTAGTGCCCGCCGCCTTTTTCAAATTCCCGAAACGTGTCGAGAAAGCCGGCTTTCACGAATGCGCTGAAACCGGCGCGTTCCTCGGGTGTGAAGCCGTGGTTTTTCACATTGGCCTTGGGATTGGCAAGGTCAATCTCCGTGTGCGCCACGTTGAGGTCGCCGCAAAAAATGACGGGCTTTTTCTTTTCCAACTTCTTCAGGTAACGGAGAAAGTCGCGATCCCACTGTTGGCGATAAGCGAGCCGGGTGAGTTCGCGCTTGGAATTGGGCACATAAACGTTCGCGAGGAAAAAGTCGTCAAACTCCGCCGTCAGCACCCGGCCTTCGCGGTCATGTTGCGCGATGCCGATGTGCGGCGTGACTTTCAACGGGCGGGTCTTGGTGAAAATCGCCGTGCCCGAGTAACCCTTTTTCTCCGCGCAGTTCCAGTAGGTCGTGTATCGGGCCGGCCAGAGTTGTTCGACATCGTCGGGGTGGCACTTGGTTTCCTGAAGGCCAAGCACGTCGGGCTTCTCAGCATCGAGAAATTCCAGAAAGTTTTTCCGCAGCACGGCGCGCAGGCCGTTGACGTTCCAGGAAATCAGTTTCACGCCGGAAAGAATACCGGAATCCGCCAATCCGCGCGAATCTTTGCTGATGGCGGACGCACATTCCGCCCGCAGTCGCGATTGGGGTTGAATAGCCGCCAAGCCCGTGGCATCTAATCCGGCAAATTCGCCATGAAAGTGATCTGGCCAACAATCGTGAGTGGCGCTGTTCTCCTGGCGGGGTTGTCGGCGTTGAGGGCGCAGGTCGCCGCGCCGCCGCCGCTGCCGCGGGTGGACGACGTGCTCAAACGCGTGATGGATCGAGCCAAAGCCGAAGACGAGCACGAGCACGAGTTCAAGACACATTACCATTTCATCCGCACCAAGGTGACCGAATTCCGCAACGCCAAAGGCGAACTCAAGAAGCGCGAGGCGAAAAGAAGCGAGAACCGGCCAGTGGTCGCGACGACGGCCGGTCCGCCGCCGCCAGGCGTGGCGGAGCCCAAAACGCATGACGACGCGGGAACGAACGGCCCGGTGACCGACACCCGATCGAACGTGCGCGGCAAGGCCTTTGAGAGAAATGATTTTCTGCTGAATGGCGACCTGCTCAAGCGTTTTGATTTCTCAGTAACCGGGCGGGAAATTCTGAACGGCCGCCCCACCTTGATCGTGGATTTCCTACCAGCAAAGAAGCCATGGCCGGTGCGGAATCTCAAGGACCGGTTTATCAACAAGGCGGCGGGCCGCGTGTGGGTGGATGAGGGGGAATACGCGCTCGTGAAGGCCGACCTGCGCCTGACCGAACGCGTCAACGTGGTCGGCGGTTTGGTGGGCGCGGTGTGGAAATTCACCTGCGGGTTTCTGCGCGAGCGGACGCCGGAGGGTTTCTGGTTCACGCGCGGTGCGGACTGGCATCTCGAAGGCCGCGAAGTGTTCATCCGCCGCACGGTGGATTATCACGAGGAGCGAACTGGCGTCCGTAAGGCGGTTTAACGCGGCCAGACGCGGGAGAACGCGCGGCAGCGCGTCCTCCACCTGACATCTGACACCCCGCACCTGATACCGCGAGTTCGCCGCCTGATCATCACCACCCCCGTGGCCGGTTTCTGGACAGGCCCGGCTCAAAGTTGGGGCATACGGCCAAACGCCGCCGGCAATTTGAAGCGTGCCGATTTTTCTGAAGCGCCGATCTGATGCCAATTTCGTCTGAAAATCGGTAATTGCCGACCTGCCGCGACCTGCCGCGACAGGCCCCAAGCGCGGCGGGAGGACGCGCGGCAGCGCGTCCTCCACCTGACACTTGACACCGCGAAGCGCAGCGGGTTGGTATCCGCTTTGCTTGCCAGGAGGAGTGCAGGAATTACAAGGTAGTGAACACCGGCTTTTGGATTTTCCTACCGCCTTTGCCATCATGGTGAAGGCGAAATATCCCACCATTCCTCCGCCGGTTCGCGTTAGGCCGTTGGTCTAGCGTTCTTCTCTACTGGGTTTGGTTTACTGGCGGCCGGCGTAAGCCGGCCGCCGGTTCCATTTCGAAATGTGCCGCGCCCGGTTCGCGTACGACCAACGAAACCAGGTCAACCCGCGTCGCGTTCCGGCCGAAATACAATCACGCTCAACGGCGGCAGTGTGAAGGTCGCCGAACAGGGCTGGTTCTGCCAGGGAAAGTCCGCCGCCGCCACACCGCCGAGGTTGCCCGCGTTGCTCCCGCCGTAAACCGCCGCGTCGCTGTTCAGCACTTCCCGCCAGCGGCCCGGTCGCGGCAGGCCAACGCGATAGTCGCGCCGCGGCACCGGCGTGAGGTTCAAGATCACGACCAGTTCACTCGTGCGCCCGGCGTCCCGGCGCAGGAACGTGAGCACACAATTCTCGTGGTCGGAGCAATCAATCCACGCAAAGCCGGCAGGGTCATAATCCGATTGCCACAGCGCCGCCTCCGCCGCGTAAAGCTGGTTCAAGTCGCCGACAAATTGGCGCAAGCCGCGATGATACGGCCCGGCGTCGAGCAGCCGCCAATCGAGTTCGCCGTCCGCGTTCCATTCGCCGCGCTGGCCTAATTCGCCTCCCATGAACAACATCAGTTTGCCGGGGAAAAGCCATTGATACGCCAGCAGCGCGCGCAAGTTCGCGAACTTCTGCCAGTCGTCGCCCGGCATGCGGCCGAGCAACGAGCCTTTGCCATGCACCACCTCGTCGTGCGACAGCGGCAGGATGAAATTCTCATGATGATGATACAGCATCGCGAAGGTCAGCTCGTTCTGATGGTATTTGCGATGGACCGGATCGCGCTGGAAATATCCGAGCGTGTCGTGCATCCAGCCCATGTTCCACTTGAACGAAAACCCCAACCCGCCGAGGTAGGGCGGCCGCGTCACCAGCGGCCACGCGGTGGATTCCTCCGCAATGGTTACCACGCCGGGGAATTCCGTGTGCGTCAGGTGATTGAAGTTTTTGAGAAAATCAACCGCTTCAAGATTCTCGCGCCCACCGTGCTCGTTTGGGATCCATTCGCCGGGCTTGCGCGAGTAGTCGAGGTAAAGCATCGAGGCCACCGCGTCCACGCGCAGACCGTCCACGTGAAAGCGGTCGCACCAGTAGAGCGCGTTGGCGGTCAGGAAATTCGCGACCTCGTGACGGCCAAAATTAAAAATCAGCGTGCCCCAGTCCTGGTGCTCTCCCTTGCGCGGGTCTTCGTGCTCGTAAAGCGCCGTGCCGTCGAAACGCGCCAGCGCCCAATCGTCGCGCGGAAAATGCGCCGGGACCCAGTCCACGATCACGCCGATGCCCGCCGCGTGGAGCGCGTTGACGAGAAATTGAAAGTCGTCGGGCGTCCCGTAACGGCTTGTCGGCGCGTAAAAGCCCGTGACCTGGTAGCCCCACGACGGGTAAAATGTGTGCTCCGCTACCGGCAGAAATTCCACATGGGTGAAGCCCGCTTGTTTGGCGTATTCGATGAGCGGCGCGGCCAGTTCGCGATATGTCAACGATTCGGACGCCGACTTCTTGCGCCAGGAACCGACATGCATTTCGTAAATGCTCATCGGCGAGCGCAGTGGGTCGCGTTGCCGCCGGCGCGCGAGCCAATCCCCGTCGGTCCACAGGTGTTTGCGGGTGTTCCAGACGATGGACGCATTCTTGGGGGCGATCTCGAAGAAAGCGCCGAACGGGTCGGTCTTCAAAACGATGTGGCCGCGGGCGTTTTCGATTTCAAACTTATAGTGTGCCCCTTCCCCGACGCCGGGAATGAAAATTTCCCAGACGCCCGAAACCGCGAGCAGCCGCAACGCATGCCGGCGGCCGTCCCATTGGTTGAAATCGCCCACCACGCTCACGCGCCGGGCGTTGGGGGCCCAGACCGCGAAACTCGCACCCGGCACCCCGTCCAGGGTGCGCAGTTGCGCGCCGAGTTTGTCGTAGATGCGCCGCTCGTCGCCTTTGTTGAACAGAAACAAATCCGAATCGCTCAGGGTCGGCAGAAACGAATACGGGTCGCGCGTGCGCTGCTCCTTGCCGCCAGCATCAGTGATGACCAGGTCGTAGGCATATACGCGCTTCGCCTTTTTCGTGACGCCCTCGAACAACCCGGCGACGTGCACCGGCTTCAACTTGAAGCCCGGCTGGTTCTTTTCGTGGACGGGTTGGATTTCAATTCCCGCCGCGCCCGGCACCAACGCGCGCGCGACGACGCCCGAACCATCCCCGAGCGGGTGCATGCCGAGCAGTTGATGTGGTGAGCGATGCTTCAACCCGACCAGGCTGCGCAGTTCATCAGGCGTTAGGATCATGACGCTGCGAGGGTAACCCAAGTTTGTCGCGAAAGGAAGCGAACACACTTTTTTTCGGAGGGGTTCGCGTCGCAACCCGTTGCCGGTGCTGAACGCGGGTTGGCCAGAGTGATGAAGTGCCGAATTGCTGCAGTGCCGAATTGCCCGTTGTCGAATCAGGAATTCTCCTTGCGACCCCAGACCAGACATCGGTGGCCGCAGATTGCCGCCCAGCTAGCGATCCAGTTCCTCTCGCAATACCGGCATGAGTGCATTCAACATAATCTGATGCCCCTTGGTGGTCGGATGAACGTCGTTCGGCAGGCAATTGCAGCCGTCGGGGAGCGAATACGTAGCGACTCGAAAACCGTTGGTCCGAAACATCTCGATGGCTTTTACGTCACCTGAAGAGATCAGCGCGATCTTGTGATCCACCTCCCCGGCGACACGGGACACCAGTTCCTCAGCGACCCGCCAGCCGGCGTCCAAGTACGGCGCCATCTCTGAACTTGGGCGAGGCTTGTAGTTCAAGAGAATACCGTTCAGAAGTTTGAATATCATCAGGCCGTCGATGCGATCGGCAATATGCACCGGGTAGGGGTTTCGCATCACGATTTTCCCATTTTCAAAGTACGGTCGCGGACGCGCATTGTTGTTGCCCGGACCGAAACACCGCTCAGCCGTGTAGTTGTTATTCTGTGGGTCGTTGCCACACCAATGCCAGATGACCACGGTGGGATGCATCGGTCGCCCGAAATCCTCGAATAGCATCCATTGCTGAACAGTGCCATAACCGCCCACGGCCAGCGGCAACACGTACGGTTTGCGGTATGTCTTCTCCAACTCGCGCTGGAGCAAATGCGGCAGGTGTCCACCATCGGGGATCTGGTATCCATGCATTGTCGAGTCACCAAGAATACAGACAATCACATCGGCGTTGGTCGCTTCGGCCGTGGGTGGCGCCCGGAAGCCTTGCTCGTTATAGGTGATGTAGCCGTCGCCATAGCACTTGTTTCGTTTGTAGATGCGGAATGATTTTGGCGTGATCCATCCGTATTTCGGATCATATTGGTTGTTTGGGCTGGGCGAGGCGATGAAGAAGCAACCGTCCATCTTCCAAGCTTTCACTGCCCGCAATCCATACTCGAGCGTTAGAAAGCAGAGTGCCCCCACAATCACCACGAGCGGCCATGCCCGGCGACGCGATTGCGACGAAGAAGTTTTATGGGAATTCCGTTCTTTCATGGGATGGGGCGATCGCGCTCAAGCGCACGCTAGAACAAGGTGTAAATAAACGGCGCCAGTCCCGTCCCGGAAAGAAAGATCAGCGCGGCAAAGAGCAGGAGCAAGACGAGAATGGGCAGCAACCACCATTTCTTGTTTTGGCGCAAGAAACCCCACAGTTCGCAGAAGAAACCGGCGTCCACCTGCTCTTGCGCGGACTTTTCAAAATCGTTCTTTTCTGGTTCGCTCATAAACTCGAAAGCTGTGGCCCCGAACGCTTTCGGGGTTAATATTGGCGGAAATATCGTCGCACGTCCAGCGGCAAGGTCTTGGGCGTCCAAAAGCTCGTGACATTCCGCGGTGGGGCACGATGGAGCAGGTCACGGCCCCGCAGGCGGAAGAACAGCGCCACCGGCGTGATCACGCCATAAAACATCACCGCGAGCATGACGAGGGAAACGACCCAGCCGATAGGAAACGCGACGATCATGCAACCGACATAGAACCATCGAATTGTCGTCGGCGACACCAACCCAAGTCCGCCCACGACAATGGCGAGTGCGCCCAAAACCAGCGCCGCTGTCGGATGGCCGCGCTTCAACCATTGAACTGCGGCCCACGCCAGAAAAAAAACCAGCCACGCCGCGGCAAACTGTCGCAGCACTTTCTTCGTCGGCTTGAATTGGACGTCGGACCATTTCATGGCTTCAAGGTCAGTCGAGTTCAAATTGGGCCAGGTGCTTCGCGCGCTCGGCCTCGGTGATTTTCTTTTCCATGCGTTCCTTGCGCAATACAAAATCCTCCAGCACGAGCACGTCCATGTCCGTGCTCAGAAAACAGCGATAGGCGTCGTGCGGCGAGCCGACGATGGGTTCGCCGCGGATATTGAAGCTCGTGTTCACGATGACCGGGCAGCCGGTCTGCCGTTCGAACGCTTTCATCAGCCGGTAAAACCGTCCGTGCCGGGCTTCGTCCACCGTCTGGAGTCGCGCGCTATAATCCACGTGGGTGATGGCCGGCAGCGTTGAGCGTGCGATGTTCACCCGCTGCCGCAGGTCCGGGTCTTCCACCATTTTCTTCCGGTCCGCCCCGGACAACTTCACCCGATGTTTCTCCAGCACCGGCGCCACCATCAGCATGTAGGGACTTTCCTGATCGCTTCGCATGTCGAAATAGTCGGCCACGCGCTCCTGCAACACGCACGGCGCAAACGGCCGGAAACTTTCGCGGAACTTGATCTTTACGTTCATTGTGGCCTGCATCGTCATGTTGCGCGCGTCGCCGATGATGCTGCGCGCGCCCAACGCCCTCGGCCCGAATTCCATCCGCCCGCTGAACCACCCGACGATCTTTCCCTCCGCCATCAACCGGGCCACTTCGTCCAGCAAGACGATTTCGTTGTCGAACCGCTCGTGCGGCGACTGCATCTCGCCGAGGAAATTCCTGATGTGCTCGTTTGAGAATCGCGGCCCCAGCAAACTTCCCTTCTGGTGGTCCTGGCCCGGTGCTTGCGCACTGGCGCGGGGTTTGTTCATCAGTTGATACCAGACGAACAACGCCGCGCCGAGGGCGCCACCGGCATCGCCGGCTGCCGGTTGAATCCAGACGTTCTCAAACGGGCCCTCGCGCAATAATTTTCCGTTGGCCACGCAATTGAGCGCCACGCCGCCGGCCAGCACGAGGTTCGGCGATTTCGTTTGCCGATGCACCTCGCGCGCCATCCGCAGCATGATTTCCTCGGTCACCGCCTGGATGCTCGCCGCCAGATCCATGTGCCGCTGCTCCAGCATCGCCTCCGGTCGCCGTGCGGGGCCGCCAAAGAGCTGGTGAAACCGGTCATTCGTCATCGTCAGCCCCTGGCAATAATTGAAATAATCCATGTTCATCCAGAAACTGCCGTCGGGCTTGAGGTCGAGTAGATGCTTGAGGATGAGGTCGCGGTAAACCGGTTTGCCATAGGGTGCCAGGCCCATGAGCTTGTATTCGCCGCTGTTCACCCGGAACCCGCAGTAATAGGTGAAGGCGGAGTAAAGCAAACCCAGCGAATGAGGAAATTGCAGTTGGGAAATCAGCCGCAGCTTGTTGCCCTCGCCGGCGCCGAAGGTGGCCGTGCTCCATTCGCCCACGCCGTCCACGGTCAGGATTGCGGCGCTGTCGAACGGACTGGGGAAAAACGCGCTGGCCGCGTGGCTCTCGTGGTGGTCCGTGAACACCAGCGGCGTCTTGCCGGCCAGGTGAAACTCCTTCCGCAACGTGCGGCGCATGTGCAGCTTGTCCTTCAGCCAGATGGGCATCGCCATGCGGAAACTTCTGAAACCCGCCGGCGCGTAGGCCAGGTAGGTTTCCAGCAAACGGTCGAACTTCGTCAACGGCTTGTCATAGAACGCGATGTAATCCAGTTGCGCGGCTTCCAGGCCGGCTTCCTTCAAGCAATAGGCCACCGCGTTCGTCGGAAAGCCCGGATCATGTTTCTTGCGCGTGAACCGCTCCTCCTGCGCGGCGGCCACGATGTCCCCATCCACCACAAGTGCCGCCGCGCTGTCGTGGTAAAACGCCGATATACCTAGGATGGCTGACATTTGAAACGGGTGTCGAACTGTCTGCTGTTAATAACCGCGAACCGAAACCGAGTCAATCAATGACCGAAAATGAACCGGAAAACTTCCCGGAGTGCCGCGGCTGTTCTGGTTACGGCCCGGCTGAAACAACGGCGGGCGCTGGCGGGCTGTCAAAACTCTTTAGAAATGTCCTATTGTTAACTCACGAGAGAATGTCCTCTTGTTGGTTTGTTGTTTGTGGTTCTGTTCCCCCGGCTGGCGGGG
>JALOTT010000004.1 GCA_025457745.1 Verrucomicrobiota bacterium | reverse complement strand
CCCATTTCACAGGCCCTGGCTCAACTTCCTCCCACTCCCACATCGCCCGACACCGATAATCATCAATGTTTGCTGGGGTTTTAAGCGGGACAGGAGTGTGTCAAAATATATTGCCCAAGTTGCAACCCAAGGGAGCAGTGCAGCCGGGGAAAAATCGGAGCGCGGAATTCCGCAATCCGCCACTTCACTCGCGCAACTTTGAATCCACGATGATCGTCACCGGCCCGTCGTTGGTGAGGCTCACATCCATGTGCGCGCCAAATTCGCCGGTTTGGACTGGCTTGCCCAAATCCTGCGCCAGCCGCGCGATGAATTGTTCGTAGAGCGGCACGGCGATTTCTGGTCGCGCCGAGCGGCTGTAGGAGGGGCGGTTCCCCTTTTTCGTGCTGGCAAAAAGCGTGAACTGACTGACGAGCAAAATGTCTCCGCCGACTTCCTGCACGGAACGGTTCATCACGCCGGAGACGTCGTTGAAGATTCGGAGGCGGACTATTTTGCCGCTCAACCATTCAATGTCTTCGGCGGTGTCGGACTCCTCAACGGCGAGCAACACCAACAAACCGTTACGAATCGCGCCTTTGACGCTGCCCGCGATGGTTACCCTGGCTTCGGCGACTCGTTGGATGATGGCGCGCATGATGCCCGATGGTCAGTGGGATTTGCCAGCCTGACAGCCGATTCTTGAGATTGCGATCAGGTAAGCGAGGATGCCGGCAATCAAAAACCGCCAACTGCCCTTGACCGCCAGCAAGATACCCCAGCCCAAAATCAAACCCATGACCAAATCCACCGAGACGGCCGAAAAAGACTTCATCGAGATCATGGTGCGGGCGGGCGGGCGCGTTGCAAGCCATCTTCAAACCAAATGCCGTGTTTGGCGTTTGGGCGACGCCGCCTTGTGTCGGGTCGGCATCGGTTCGTAGTCCGGCAATACTTCGCGGAGGAAAACCGGTTTGTCGCGGCGACCGCCGCGCTGGTAATCGCGCCAAAGCGTTTCGGCAACGGCGCGCGGGTCGCGCCTCAGTTCGCTGGTCAGAAACTGAAACAACAATTCCATCAACCGCACCAGCGCGATGCCGTCCGTGCGGCCCACGCGAGCGTGCAGCCACTCGCTCCAGCGCAGGAACGCATGAAACGGCGACGATGCGCCCGACGTTGTCTCTCCCTCTCTTCCATGAAATGGAGGAGAGGGGCGGGGTGATGAGGCGCGGATTGTCGGTTGCCCCTCACCGTGAACCGGAGCGCGGAATTCATTCCGCGTGTCAGTGGCGGCCTCGGGAACTCGCGGAATGAATTCCGCGCTCCGTGCCAGTCCCGCGAGAGGGAGAGAATTATCATGGCCTGCAACTACGATGGGAGCGGTAAGAGTTGTGCTGCTTTCACCCCAAATCAGCGGGGTGGTTTCGACAAAGTTTCCGCTGTTGCCCACCAAGTCCCAGTAACGCGCGAAGCGGCGCAGCTTTTGCATCATGGCGAAATCAATCAGCCGGTTTTGCAGAATTTCGCAAGGTGGATGCGGGTTGTAGGTCATCTGCCATTCCGCGTCGTGACGCACAATCGGCGTGCCGCGTAAGCGCTTGAGGATGCCCACTTGGATTTCCTGCGGATGCCACACGACCAGACGGTCGAACCCAGCGGCGAAACTTTCCACCGATTCGCCTGGCAGGCCAACAATCAGGTCCGCGTGAATGTGAACGCCGGTTTCATTGCGCAGGAAACGGAAGTTTTCTTCGAGTCGCTGGTAATTTTGACGGCGCTTGATCAGCGCGCCGACCTCCTCGTTGAACGTCTGGACGCCAACTTCGAATTGCAGGGAGCCGGGCGGAAACTTCGCGATGACCTCGCGCAACTCCGCGGGCAACCGGTCGGGGACCATCTCGAAATGATAAAAGTTTCCCGGCCGGTGGCGTTCGAGAAAATATTCGAGGATCACGCGGCTCGTGGCGATGTTCAGATTGAACGTGCGGTCCACGAATTTGAATTGCCGCACGCCGCGGTCGAGCAACTTCTGCATCTCGGCCAGGAACGCGGGCAACGGTGACTGTCGCACGGGGATGTCGAGCGATGATAAACAAAACTCGCATGTGAACGGGCAACCACGTGACGCCTCGACGTAAATAATCCGGTGCGCCACATCGTCGTCGGTGTAAAACTCGTAAGGCGGGGCAAGTTGTGAAAAATCCGGCAACTCGGCGGGGATGATTTTTGGCAACGGATCGAGGTGGGGTGCGTCACTCCCTGCGCGCCGGTCGTCGGCCGTGCTTTGATCGGCGGCGGGCAGAGGACTGCCCGCTCTACCGTCAAGCAACGCGCTGCAAACCTCCGCAAATTTCAAATCCGCCTCGCCGGTGATGACGTAATCCGCCAGCTCGACGATCTCCTGCCCTTCCGTTTCATAACTCACTTCCGGCCCGCCGAGGATGACGACGATGTCGGGCCGGACGCGTTTGATGGCGGCGACGACTTCGGTGGCGGGCGCGACATTCCAGATGTAAACGCCCAGCCCGATGATTTTCGGGTTTTGCGCGAGCAGAACTTCCGCGATGTCCACCGGGCGTTGGTTGATGTCAAACTCGATGAGGTTCGTGCGCGGTCGCAGTGAGCCCAGGTTGGCAAGCAGATAGCGCAGGCCGAACGCGGCGTGGCTGTATTTCGCGTTGAGCGTCGTCAGAGTGATGTCCGGCATCGCGCGAAATCTAACAAGCGATTGAATTCGTTAAAAGCGCTGAAACGTTGGAAAAATGAAACGCCCAGGACAAATTCCTTACGCAATTTCGCGACTTTATCCCAAGCGAGTACGGACGAGTAAATTGCGGGGAGTTTTTACTGGAAATTGCGACACTTCGCCCGCACCGAAGAAAAAATGTTGGAATCCATTTTGCGCTTTCTATTTTGCCGGGGCTTGACACGACAAGTTTGCACTTATTTGATGACCAACAAGATACGCTACGTTGCGAAACGAATAATTCTGTCAGTGCTGCAACCTTTTTGCCGGAAAAAGACTCCTTTTCCCGGCCAGATTGCATTTATTCATTGAATTCTCCAGCGAAATCATTACGATGACCTCGCGTCAGTCCTCTGGATGTTCGCGGCTTCCGTAAAGGGTTGGATGAGCAGTCAAGTATTCACAGATTGCCAGCCAGTTCTTTCGACAGAAGTGAGGCCGCTTAAACGATTTCTGAACCAAATCGGACTGTGCGACGTCTGAATAACTATGCTGAATCGAAAATACATCAGGTCGGCCAGGCTCGTGGCGGGTCCACGGCAAAGTGGCAAGGGAGTGACTTCAAAGAAGGCCTTTGTGCCCGGCCGACGGTTTGTGCTCGCGAGCGCCAGGCGGAAAGCCGCTCCCGTGGCGCCGACCAATGGCAAGGCTGACCGCAACAGCAAGGCGGATTCAAAAACCGATCCCAAGGCTGCCGGGGCACTGCATCCCACCGGGGTAACGATCAATCCCACCGCCGCAGGCATTGATCTGACGGAAACCGTCAAGACGCTGCTCCATCTCGCGCAGGAAAACGGCTATGTCACCTATGACGACATCAATGATATTTTGCCCGACGGCCTGAATCCGGACGATCTCGATCAACTGTTCACCAAGCTGCGCGGTTTGGACGTGGAAATCGTTGACCAAGCCGAGGCAGAGCGCGCCAAGCCGGCAGAACCGGAGGAAGACGAGGACGCCCGGCTCGAAATTCTCGACGACCCGGTGCGCATGTACATGAACCAGATGGGCAAGGTCCCGCTGCTCACGCGCGAACAGGAAGTCGAGATTTGCAAGCGCATCGAGGATGCCGAACTCGACATGAAGCGCATCGTCTATGGTCTGGGTTTCACGGCCAAAGAGCATATTGCCATCGCGGAGAAATTGCTCGCCGAACCGCCGAAGGAACGCTTTGACCGCGTGGTGGTGGACAAGAAAATTGCCAACCGCGAAGGCCACCTCCGCGATCTGCGCCGGCTTATCAGAATGGTCCGCACGCGCGACCAGAAGGTGGACGCCAAGTACCTTGCGTGGCAGAAGGCGGTGCAGAAGGGGCGCAGAGACAGATTGCGCCGTGAACTGGGAAAACTCAGCGCCAAGCTGCAGGAGCTATTTCCCCGCTTCGCCTACAAACAGAAAGTCGTCGAAGAAATGATCGTCGTGGCCGGCAACGTCCATGAAAAATCCAAGGCGAGCTGGCGGTTCATCCAGGAATTGGAGGCGTTGCGCACGTCCACCGAGCGGCGCGCTATTATCGAGACCGAGCGCGCCAAAATCCGGACGTTGGAACAATTCGTCCGCATGACGCGCGAGGAGTATAACGCCGCGTTCGCCGCGCTGAAGGCTTCCGCCGACCGTGCGCATCAGGCCAAGACGCACATGGCCGAGGCCAATTTGCGCCTCGTGGTTTCCGTGGCCAAGAAATACACCAACCGCGGCCAGTCGTTCCTGGATTTGATTCAGGAAGGCAACATCGGCTTGATGAAGGGCGTCGAGAAATTCGAGTACCGCCGTGGTTACAAGTTTTCCACCTACGCCATCTGGTGGATCCGGCAGGCCATCACGCGTTCGATTGCCGACCAGGCCCGCACCATCCGCATCCCGGTGCACATGATTGAAATCATGAACAAGCTCTGGCGCGCGCAAAAGCAACTCACGCAGGAACTCGGCCGCGAACCGACGCCCGAGGAACTGGCCGATGAAATGCACATGCCCGTTTCGCGCATCAACGCCCTGCTTAAAATGGCGCAGCAGCCAGTTTCTTTGCACGCGCCGGTGGGCGACGATGGCGACGTGAGCGTGGGCGATTTCATCGAGGACAAGTCGGCGGAAAATCCGTCCGACGTGACCAGCTACAGCCTGCTCAAGGAAAAACTCGGCGACGTGCTGACGACGTTGACCGAGCGGGAGCGCAAAATCCTCGAAATGCGCTTCGGGCTGGCCGACGGCTACGAACGCACGCTCGAAGAAATCGGCAAGATGTATAACGTCACGCGCGAGCGCATCCGACAGATCGAGGCCAAGGCGCTCCGCAAGCTGCGGCATCCAACCCGGGTCCGCCACTTGCAGGGTTTCCTTGAAATCGAGGAAACTGCGGCCCCGGCCTGAGCGCGGGGACTGGTTGATTGATTCCTTGCACCAGGCCGCCGGACGACACGCTCGGCGGCCTCGCTATTTTTACTGGATGCGTTTTGACGCTTCCATTTGCGGATTTCTCTGCTAACTTGGGCGCATGAAAACTCAACTTTCGCTTAAGACCATTGGTTTCTTATGGGTTGTCGCGGCCCTCTTCGGGTTGCTCCTTGCCGGTTGCAGCACCACCAAGAAGGTTGATTGGAACAGCCGCGTAGACAGTTACACCTACGATCAGGCCGTCGCCGAAATGGGCCCGCCCGACAAGCAGGCCAAGCTCTCCGATGGTGCGACCGTGGCCGAGTGGATCACGCATCGGTCCGGTGGCGGCGGCATGAGCATCGGCATCGGCGGCGGTTCTTATGGCCGGCACAGCGGAATGGGCGTAGGCGTGAGCCAATCGGTTGGTTCCGGAGGGAGCGACCGGGTGCTACGCCTGGTATTTGGACCGGACGGGAAACTCACTTCCGGGCCGAAGTAATCTCAGCGGCGCAATCAACTTTTCATGACTTGCATTCTTCGGTTTGGCCGGGCGATTCCTGTCTTTCGTTTCTTCTCGCTCTTTGTTTTTATGACCGCAGTTGCAGGCCCATTTTCTCGAGATGAAGTCAATCTCGGCTCAAATTGAACCGGACAGTAGTGGTATGAAAAACAAACATGGACTCGTTTGGAATCTCCTCGCCTTCGCCGGCGTGACCATGCTGGTGCTTGCGGTCATAAGCGCCAAGGCTCGTGCCCAGGCGGTGGTGGATTCCTCGACATTGCAAGGCAAAGTTCTATTTGGGTATCAGGGTTGGTTTGGCTGTGCCGGCGATGGCTCAAGCAACCGCAATTGGCGCAGTTGGGCGCGGGGAACGCCCGCTGCCAAAACGTTGACCATCGACATGTATCCCGATTTGAGGGAGTTGGACCCCGATGAACGTTATCCGGTGCCCAATATGACAATTGGAGGAAAGCCAGCCTTCCTCTACTCGGCGAACAACCGGAAAACGGTCCTGCGCCACTTCCAGTGGATGAAGGAGTACGGATTGGATGGGGTGCTGGTCCAGCGCTTTCTGGGCAGCACCCGCGGCAAGCGCAATAGCGGTGATGTCGTGCTCAAGAACGTGATGGCCGGAGCGGAGAAATATGGGCGCACCTTTGCCATTGAGTATGACCTCACCGGCGGAAATCCTGACACCTTCTTCCAGACACTGCGCGGAGATTGGCAATATCTGGTTGATGACCTAAAAGTGACCTCGCACCCCAATTACCTGCACCACCAAGGCAAACCGGTGTTGTCGGTCTGGGGCATGGGCCTGACAGAAGACCGTCACGTGCCAAAAGATCCCGAAATTGCCAGACAGGTGATCGAGTGGTTCCAAACAAAGGCGCCGAAAACGTACCAAGTCACCTACATGGGCGGCACGCCTTCCCGCTGGCGAACCCTCACCAACGATTGTCGAAAGGACCCACGTTGGACGGAGGCATTCCGCAAGATGGACGTCATCCAACCCTGGACGGTGGGCCGATACCGTGACAACAACACGGTGGACCAATGGAAAACGAATATGCTGCAGCCTGACTTGGCCTGGACCGCCACGAACGGGTCGCTTTATATGCCAGTCATTTTCCCTGGGTTCTCCTGGCACAACCTGAAGCGCGAGGCCCCGAAGAACGCCATTCCGAGAAATCGTGGCGAGTTTCTGTGGCGCCAGGCGTTTAATGCCAAAGAGGCCGGGGCGGTGATGCTGAAGATCGCCATGTTTGACGAGGTGAACGAAGGCACCGCGATGTTCAAGCTGGCGGCCCGGAGAAGCGATGCGCCCGATCAGGGATATTGGTTGACACTCGATGCGGATGGATACGATCTGCCCAGCGACTGGTATTTGCGAATTGCGGGCGAGATAACGCGGATGTTCCACGGAGAGGTCGCGCCGACTCCAAACCTGCCGGAAAAACTCGGACCTCCTCGAAAAGCCGAATTGGAAAAGCCGGCGAGCGTGCGATCGGCAGCGGTTTCCAAACCGGACGGGAAACGGGACGAAGCATCCCCCTTGTTCGAGGAGGCGAAGAGGAATTGGCCCTGCTTCCGGGGAACGGGGGACGGCTTCGCCACGTGACCAACGTGCCGCTCCAGTGGGACGTGCGGAGCGGAGCTGGCGTGTTGTGGAAAGCCTCCATGTCCGCGCCGGGACACAACTCGCCCATCGTATGGGGCGATCGCGTGTTCCTTTCAGGCGGAGACAATACCAGCCGCGCCGTCTTCTGTTTTCACGCGGGGAAAGGCGATCTGCTGTGGCAGCGCGCCCCGGACTTGCCGCCGCCGCCTGGCAGCCAGGAGTGGAAAGTCCCCGAATCCGCCGGGATGGCCTGCCCGACCATGGTCGCCGACGGCCACCGTGCTTACGCAATCTTTGCCAATGGGGATCTGGCCGCCTTTGACTTTGCGGGCAAAAAGGTTTGGGCCAAGAACCTCGGTTTGCCAGACAACCAGTAGGGCATACGGCCTCGCTGGCGCTCTGGCAGAACCGGCTCATCGTGCAGATGGATCAAGGGGTGGCGGATGACAAGAAAGCCCGATTGTTCGCGCTCGACTCTGTCACCGGTCAGTTGCTCTGTGAGAAGCAGCGCCCCGTCGGCAGTTCCTGGTCCTCGCCGATCATCGCCGAGGCGGCTGGCAAAGCGCAGGGGACTGACGCACCCCACCTCAATACACCAACACCAACACCGCCGCCTGCCCCGCAGACTTCCCCACATCTTCAAACTTCCGCTCCTTCGTCTCCGGCTCTTTGAGTTTGGCGGACACTTCCGGCACGGATTCCAGAAAGGTAGGGCGCGTCACTCCGTGCGCGCCGTCTTTGGTCTGCGGCCGCCCGGCGCGCAGAGGACTGACGCGCCCTACCGTCGCGTTGAACCAGAAACACAGACTTTGCAATGGTCGCCGGTTGGGTATCTTGCCGCCATGAGCACCGTTCAGGAAATCGAAGCGGTGCGCGCGTGGATTGATGACTTTCTCGAAGACCAGCTCGAACTGAAGGACGAGGTGAAGGCCAAACTCGACGAATCACGCCGCGAAATCGCCGCCGGCGATTACCGTGTGTGCTCTACGAGTTTGATGTGAAGCTCGGCCGCATCCATCTCCATTACGTTGGCAACCGCCGTGAAATCTACAAGCGGAGTTGAAGTTTGCTTCGGCGCGAGCGGGCGGCGCGTTCACTGCCGCTCAAGAACGCGGCACGAAACCCATTTCGGCCAGAATCTTTTGCCCGCGCGCAGATTGGACGAGTTGGATAAATTCCATCGCCGCCTGGCTTTCCCTGGCCTTGTCGGTGTAAAGGCGGAGAACCCGGGCATAAGGATATTGACCCTGGTTCACCGCGTTAGCGTCGGGTGCGACGCCGCCGATGGACACGGCTCTGACGTTGGCGCTTTTCGCCAGGTCAATGCTCGAATAGCCGATGCCCTGCGCGTCGCGGCCAACCGCATTAGCGATCTCCACGTAGTTGGTGTGGGTTTTCACGCCCAAGGCGTAAGGCTTTTTCTCCATCGCCAGTTCCTGAAAGCCTAGGTACGTCCCGGAAATCGGATCGCGAATGTGCAAATGAATGGCCGCATCCGGCCCGCCCACTTCCTGCCAGTTTTGGATTGCGCCGGTGAAAATGTCCCGCACCTGGTCCGCCGTCAGGTTGGCGACCGGGTTACCGGCATTGATGACGACCGCCACACTGTATTCGCCGATGATGTATTCGTTGAAGGCGACGTTGCGCGACTGGGCCATGTCCAATTCGTTCGTGCTCACCACGCGGGAAGCCGCCGCGATGTCGCAACGGCCAACCATCAACGCCCCGAAGCCGTAGGTGCTGCCCTTGAATTCGAGGTCAAACGCAACGTTCGGATGCGTTTTCCTGAATTCCGTGATCAGCCGCGGGGCCAATTCTTCACCGACCGTGTTCGAGCCGCGAATGACCACTTTGTCCGCTTTTCCGCCGGAACAACCCGCAAGAATCACACCGAGCAACAGCAAGCCGGCGGCGCTCAAAAGAATCGTCATCTTCAGGTTGGCCCATTTGTCGTTAAGAGTTGTTTTCATGGCGTATGCTCCCGTTCGCCTGGGAATTGATTTCGGACTTGAGCCTTATCCGCGCGGGCAAAGATATCAAGAACAAACATGCGCAAATTTGCCGACGCTGGGCGCATCCTGACACTGCCCCGGAAGCGCGGGCGGTCCCTCGCCCGCAGCGCGCCCGCATGACAGAAGCCGTCGGGATTTTCCAAAGACCTTTTCGCTATTCACGCGCTGCGACCGGGGACCGGTCGCGGTCCGTCGGGGGGCAGTGTGCGCCCGCCGACGCTCAACCCGCTTCCTCGACTTTCCTCCTGGCCCACTGGCACGCCTGGGCCGGGGTGGTCAGTTCATCCTGCAACTGCTTTTCACGAATCTCCGCCAGCAATTTGCCCATTGCCGGGCCGGGCTTCAGGCCAAGCGCGATCAAGTCCTTTCCGGTCAACAGCGGCGGCCGGATCTCCGGCTGCTTCGCCAGTTCGGCGGATTGCGCCACCAGGAAATCGTGAACGTCCAACCGCCCGTGCGAGCCGAGACAGTCGAGCCGGTGCAATTCCAGTTCCAGCGGAAAGGTTTCTCGCAGCAGCATCCGGCGCAGGGTGGCCTTGCGCATCTGTGGCGCGTCCTTGAACTGCATGTGATGCCGCACGGCAGCGGCGACGGCCTCGATCTGCTTTCGCGGGAAGCGGAGGCGTTCGAGAATTTGTTCCGCCATCCTCGCGCCGATTCTCTCGTGCTCGTAAAAATGGATGCTGCCCGTTTTCGGGTCGCGCGAAACGGTCACGGGTTTCGCCACATCGTGCAGCAGCACGGCCCACGGCAATAACGCATCCGCGTTCGCCGGCAATTGCCGGAGCATCAGACAAAGGTGCGTGAACACGTCGCCCTCGGGATGATAGTCCGGTGACTGCTCGCACCCGGCCGTGGCCGCGATTTCCGGCAGGACGTGTGCGAGCAGGCCGCTGTCGCGGAGCAATTCAAGTCCGCAGGCGGCGTGGGGCGGGCGGAAAAGTTTGATGAGTTCATCGCGAACGCGCTCGGCGCTGATGGTTTTGATTCTTGGCGCGGCGGCCCGGATGGTGGTGAAGGTCCTGGGTTCGATTTGAAAATCCAGTTGCGCCGCGAAGCGCACAGCGCGCAGCAGCCGCAAGTGATCTTCGGCGAACCGCTCGTCGGGCGCGCCGATGGTGCGGATGATTTTTTTGCGCAAGTCGGCCTCGCCGCCCACCCAGTCGCGCAGTTTTTCCGCGCTGGGGTCATAAAAAAGTCCGTTGACGGTGAAATCACGCCGGCGCGCGTCCGCCATCGCGTCGCCGAACGTCACTTGTTCCGGGTGTCGCCCATCGCGGTAGTCGGCCTCGGCGCGGAACGTGGCCACTTGAAACTGCCGCTGGTCCTCCACCACGACCATGACGCCAAACTTGCGCCCGACGGCGACGGTGCGTTTGAAAAGCTTTTCGATCTGCTCCGGCAGCGCGGACGTGGCGATGTCGTAATCGCCCGGTTCGCGGCCCAGCAGGAAATCGCGCACGCAGCCGCCGACCCAGAAGGCGGCGAAGCCGGCGGTTTGCAGGCGGCGGACGATGCCGGCGGCCAAATCGCGCAGTGGAATATCGGCCGGCGTTTTCATTTACGATTTACGATTTACGATTTACGAGCGCCAAGCACAAGCGCGACTGCATCCAAGTGGGGAGCGCGGGGCTCAGCCCGCTTCAACTTCCACGGCAAACAAAGCCCGGGAATATCAAGGGTTGCTCACATTTTCGAGAGTGGAAGCGGCGGGAACGCCCCGCCGCAAGCAAAGTGAATTCAGTCCGGCCCCCAGATTCGCTTCACGTGCTCCACCCCGCGCTGGAGTTCTTCCACGGTCAACGACGGGCTGAATTCAAACACCTTGATGTGTTCGGGTTTCACCACCGGCTTGAGCGCGGCGAAATCCACGCCGCCCGTGCCGGGTGCGCAGTGATCGCGCGCGGGGAACTGCGTGTCGTGAACGTGGAAGCCCGCGAGCCGGCCGGCCAGCGATTCGAGGTGCAGCGCGTGGTGGATAAAGCCGAGGTTCTCCTTGATCTGCGCGTGGCCGGTGTCGTGCCAGTAGGTGATCGCCGGGCTGGTAAATTCGCGGAAGAAAAACTTGAAGTCGCTGTCCGGCAAAATTTCCTCGAGCGCTTCGCGGTTTTCGATGCCGAGCTTGAGGCCGCGCGCTTCGGCGTCGGGCAGGATTTTACGGAGTGTGTCGTAGGTGCGCTCGATGAATTTTTCCTTCCTGGCCTCGCGCTTCGCGGTGAGTTCGGCGCAGAGATTTGCATACCTGGGCAAATTCTTTTCGCCGCGTTCGAGGAGCTTTTTCAGTTTGTCCGTGTAATCTTTCATCTCGATGCTGCCGAGATGAAGCACCACGAGTGGCGCTTTGACGCGCGTGGCAAATTCCAGCGTTTTGAGCGTATAGCGGATGGCCATTTCGCGCTCGCGGGGTTTCTCGGCGGAGAATTGAAAGAGGTTCGGCGCGGAAGAGGTCACCCCCATCGGCAACGGGCAGAAATTGTGCAGGCTGGAGATTTTGATTTCGCCCGCGTCCACGGCGTCAATGATGCCGGGCAGCAGGGTGATGCGCGTGCCGTGGCTTAACTCGGCGCAGGCAAAACCCAGTTCGCGCACTTCGCGCAACATGGCGCGACCATCCGTGTGGCGATGCGAATTCCAGCAGGTGGAGAGCGAATACATGTGACCCGGCGTTGAATCAAATTGAAAGCGGCGACGGGGTGAGGGCGAGGCGGGACTTCGGTCGCCCGCGTTCCGCCAGTTCATCACTCCATGGCCCCTTGAGTAAGCGGCGACCGGACCGCAGACCATTGCTGCCAGTCCGGCCACCCACGATCTTCATAAATCCGCGTAGCGCGCCGTCAGCATGGCGGAGAACCGCGCGGCCTTTTCCTTGCGGCGACGGCACTCGCTCGGCTTTTCGTAATGCCGATGACTGCGCACAACTTTCAGCGTCCCTTCGCGGTCAATTTTCTTTTTCAACCGGCGCAGGGCCTTTTCCACTAGCTCGCCTTTTTTAAGTCTGATTTCAGTCAACGTTTGTCACTTCCTTCCGGGGGCGAAAACAGGCGGGTTTGTGCCTGCTCGCAAAAATTCAGGGTCGCAGAATAGGTTTGCGATGCGATGCGTGTCAACCGGCAAAGCGACCGGTAAAAGCGATGAAAACGAGGCTTGCCTTTCCGGGCGGTTCCTGTAGTTTTGCCGGGCGGTTCGGAAGCGAGCGTAGCTCAGTCTGGTAGAGCGTCACGTTGCCAACGTGAATGTCGAGGGTTCAAATCCCTTCGCTCGCTCCAATTCGATCAAGGTTTTTTCTCATTCGCCCCTCGTCTTGGCACAGTTTTGACCCGGTTTCGCGGGTGGGTGACCCTAATCCGGTTTTCGGAGCCAGCCGAATCGTTACGAGCGGTTGTAATTTTGTGGGCCGGTGGGGCTGAAGGTTGAAAGTTTTGAAGCGGGCGGGTGCTTTTCGGCGGGATGGGAGTCATGAACTCCGATTACAAATGGTTTGGCATGGCTCCAGACACACCGCTTGCCTTTCCGTCGGTGACTTCGGCGGCGGGAGGCGTGGCGGCGGGATCGCCAGGGGGTTTCAGCCGCTGGCGGTGGATGCGTCCGGGCCCACCTCGGAGAGATTTTGTTTTCCGCCAGCGTTGCTGCTACTCTGCGTTTGAATGGCAGAAATTGCAGCCAACGCCCTCGCAGTTCCGGCTGCCGAAGCCCATCGGCTATCGGCTATCGGCTATCGGCCATCGCCCGAACTGCTCGCTCCCGCCGGCAATTGGGCCTGCGCCAAAGCCGCCGTCGAAAACGGCGCGGATGCGATCTATTTTGCGCTGGAAAAATTCAACGCCCGCATTCGCGCGGACAATTTCACCGCTGCCGACCTGCCGAAGCTGATGGAATTCCTGCATCGGCGCGGCGTGCGCGGCTACGCCTGCCTCAACACGCTGGTCTTCGAAAATGAGCTGGCCGAGGCCGAGGCGAATCTCCGCGCGATGATCGCCGCCGGCGTGGACGCGGTCCTGGTACAAGACGTGGGCATCGCCCGGTTGGTGCGCCAACTCTCGCCGGATTTTCCGATGCACGCTTCGACCCAGATGACGATCACCAGCGCGACGGGCGTGGAATTCGCACGCGAATTGGGCTGCAACCTCGTTGTGCTGGCCCGCGAGTGTTCGATAACAGAGATCGAGAAGATTCAAACCACTCAAGGTAGGGCGGGCAGTCCTCTGCCCGCCGCCTCGCCAGCCAGGGACGGCGCGCACGGAGTGACGCGCCCTACCGAAATGCCTCTGGAGGTCTTCGTCCACGGCGCGCTCTGCATCGCGTATTCCGGCCAATGTCTCACGAGCGAGGCGCTCGGCGGACGTTCGGCTAATCGCGGTGAATGTGCCCAAGCCTGCCGGATGCCTTACGATCTGATTTCGGACGGCAAACCAGTTCCGCTCGGCGACCGGAAGTATTTGCTGAGTCCACAGGATTTGGCCGGCTTGGAGTTGTTGCCAGACTTGATTCGCGCCGGGGTCGCATCGCTGAAAGTTGAAGGCCGGCTTAAAACGCCCGAGTACGTGGCGAACATCACGCGCATTTACCGGGAGGCGTTGGACCGATTGAGTGACGAGTGGCGCGTGGCGAGTGACGAGAACCACAAGGTGGCAGCTTCATCACGTCACTCGTCACCCGACACTCGGCACGTCCGTTACGACATGGAAATGGCCTTTTCGCGCGGCCTTTACACTGGCTGGCTCGGCGGTACCAACAATCAAGCGTTGGTGCACGGCCGCTTCGGCAAAAAACGCGGCGTGTTTCTCGGCGAGGTGAAAAAGGTTTTGCGCGACGCGGTCATTATGAGCTTGGAAGGCCCGCTCAAGCCCGGCGACGGCGTGGTGTTCGACGCGGGCCATCCCGAGCAGACAGAGGAAGGCGGTCGCGTCTATGCCGTAGGACAGGCGTCGCGCCTGTCTCAAGCTTCAAAAAGAATGGAGACAGGCGCGACGCCTGTCCTACGCGGCGAAGTTCTTCTACGCTTCGGCCGGGGTGACATTGACTTCTCCCGCGTCCACGTCGGCGACAAGCTTTGGAAAACCAGCGACCCGGAACTGGATCGGCGGTTGCGCCAGAGTTTTGCGGGTGACGCGCCAAGATTCCAGCGGCCGATTGATTTTGAAGTCCACGGACGAATCGGTTCGCCGCTCACGCTCATCGGGCGCGACGAGCTCGGGCACGTGGCCAGACTGAATTCGGTCATGCCGCTGGCAAAGGCGGAAAAACAACCGCTCACGAGCGGAAAATTGCGCGAGCAACTTGGGCGCTTGGGCGGCACACCCTTCAAGCCCGGCGAACTGAAAAATAATCTGGCCGGTGATGTGATGGTGCCGGTGAGCGAGTTGAATCGGTTGCGTCGCGAAATGGTGGCTGAGTTGGAAAGGCAGCGTGCGCAACCGAAGCGGTGGCGGATGGTAGCCGCGGACGTGAGTCTGCGGAAAGAGACGCGGCCAGCCGGCGGGGTCCGCGCTTTCACAAGCGCGGCTACAACGCCGGCGGAGTTAATCGTTCTCGTCCGCAACCTCGCGCAACTTGAAGCGGCGTTGAAATGCGGCGTCACAACGATCTACTGTGATTTTGAAAACCCGAAGGCGTATCGGGAAGCGGTCTCTCAGGCGCGTGACGTGTGGCGCGTGGCGAGCGACGCGAGTTTCCCGTCACCCGCCACTCGTCCCTCGTCACCCTCCGTTTGGGTCGCCCCGCCGCGCATCTTCAAAATGGGCGAGGAGTGGACGCTCCAGCAGGTTCGTTCCTGCAACGCGGACGGCTACCTCGTCCGCAACTACGACCACTTGAAGTTCTTCGCGAACGACCGGCGGATTGGCGACTACTCGTTCAACATCGCCAACCGGCTGGCGGCGGATTATTTCAAGAACGAGTTCGGCCTGGAGCGCGTCACGGCGAGCTACGACCTGAACTTTCAGCAACTCGAAGCGCTGCTGCAAGCCGCCCCACCGGAGTGGTTCGAGGTCACGATCCACCAACATATGCCGATGTTTCACATGGAGCACTGCCTGTTCTGCGCGTTCCTGACAACGGGCAAGGACTACACCAACTGCGGCCGTCCGTGCGACGTGCGCGACTTGAAGCTGCGCGACCGTGTGGGCGCGGAGCATCCGGTGAAGGCGGACGCCGGCTGCCGGAACACCGTCTTCAACGCAGCGGCGCAAACCGGCGCGGAATACGTGGAACGGATGCTCGCGCTCGGCGTGCGCCATTTTCGCATGGAATTCCTCAACGAGACGCCGGAGCAGGTGACGCAAACGATTTCCAAGTATCGTCAGCTATTGCGCGGCGAAATCACCGGCGCGCAGTTGTGGCGCGAGTTGAAGCTGTTCAATCAGCTCGGCGTCACGCGCGGACAGATGGGCGGTTAGCTGCGGTTGCGCTGCAACTGCTTCGCCAGCCGGATCGCCGCAATCATGCTCGACGGATTCGCGATGCCCTGGCCCGCGATGTCGTAGGCGGTGCCGTGGTCGGGCGAGGTGCGGATGAACGGCAGGCCCAGCGTCCAGTTCACGCCGGTGTCGAAGGCGACGGCTTTCAGCGGCGCCAGGCCTTGATCGTGGTACATGGCCACCACCACGTCGTAGTCGCCGCGCAAGGCGTGGTGGAAAACTGCGTCGCCACTGAGCGGGCCGACGACTTCCAGTTGCTGCCGCTGCGCCGCCAGCACCGCCGGACCTATAATCGTTTGTTCTTCGTCCCCCATCTGGCCGCCTTCGCCCGCGTGCGGATTCAAGCCGCACACCGCGACGCGTGCGCGCGGCAGGCCGAGGTCGCGACACGACTGCGCGGCAAGATCGATGGCGAGGTCCACTTTTGCCCGCGTGATGTGTTGCGAAACCATTTTGATCGGCACATGGGTGGTGACGAGCGCCACGCGCAACCAGCGGCTGCGGTCATCCTGGCCGAGCAACATCATCGCGGTGCGGTCGGCGCCGGCGAGTTGGGAGAGAAATTCCGTCTGGCCCACGAACGCGTGGCCCGCGCGGACGATGCTGGCCTTGTTCACGGGCGCGGTGACCATCGCGTCCAGTTCGTCGCGCAAGCAAAGGCGCGCGGCCTCTTCCAACCAGGTGACGGCCGCGCGCGCGGCGGCGGGCGAGCCTGCGACGAGATCGGCGGGCAAGGATTCGGTGAGCGGATTCACCATGAAGTAGCGGCCCGGCTCGTTCCAGCCGCCGAAAGTTTGCAGGGGGAGATTGAGACCGAATTGCTGATTGAGCCGCCGCGCGTGGCCGGCGTCGCCGATCAGGAGGTAGCGCGTGTCGTCCGCCGGCCCTTCCGCTGCGAGCGCCTTGAGCGTGACCTCGGGGCCGATGCCGGTGATGTCGCCAAGCGTGATGCCGATCCAGCCGGTCATGGAGTGAGTGACGTGTGCCGAGTGACGGGTTTCGAGAAAGTTACCATCGTGTGATACTCGTCACTCGCCACTCGCCACTCTTAGAAATACCGGACGAACGTCTTCTTCTTCAACCGATCCACGTATTGCTTTTGCAGGCGCGAGCGCTCCTGGGTGAGCATGATCTTTTCGATCTCGTCCTGCACATCGCTCAACAGTTTCACGTGCGCGGCGCGCTTTTCCTCAACGAGCATGAGGTAGCAGGCTTCGGGGGTTTCGATCACACCGCTCAGTTCGCCAGGCTTGAGGGCGAAGGCCACGTCGCTCAATTCCTTGCGTAACACCTTGCGTTCGACCCAGCCCCAGTCGCCGCCCTGGTTGCGTTGTGAGCCTTGCGAATAGACCGCCGCCATTTCCGAGAAGGCGGCGCCTTCCTTGATTTTGCCGAGAATTTCCGCGGCCTGCCGCCGCACGGCCGGGGTTTCGGACTCGGACGGCTTGTTCAAAACGATCATGCGCAATTTGATCTCGTCTTCGAGTTTGAACTGGTCCTGGTGGGCGAGGTAGTAGGTTTCAATTTTGTGCGGGGAGATGATGATTTCCGACGAGACGTTCTTGCCCCGCAACGCCTCGACGATGATCTGGTCGCGCATCTGCTGGCGGAATTTCTCGTAGGTCATGCCTTCCGCTTGCAGCGACTTGGTAAGGTTGGCGCGGTCGCCGTAGCGGGCGCGGATGCGTTCCTGCACAGCTTCATCAATGTAGGCTTCGGGCATGCTGTAGCCGGCGGTTGTGAAATCGTGGAGGATGAGCTGGCGTTCGAGCAACTGCTCCAGACTGTCGTTGAGCGTTTCGGCCAGCTTCTGGTCGTAAACCTCCGGCTGGGCGCGATACTGCCGGCGCAGTTGTTCTGCGAAGGGCGCCGTGTAAGCCTCGACTTCCCGGTAAGTGACGACGGAGTCGTGAACGATGGCCTTGATGCCGCTCACCACCTTGATGCCGTCAGCCAGTTGGGCGTGGAGCGACGCGCCGAAACCGACGACGACGACTGCCACAACGATTGCGCGAATAACTTTCATTTGAAACTGGGGCGATAGTAACAACGTTTCACAATCGGTCAAGCGTGGTGACGCGGCGTGGTGACGCGGTGACGATCAATCTGGTCGCGGGCAGATGCGGAGGCCGAATTTCTCCGCCGCGTTCGCAAACGACAGGATGCCGTTTTCGGCGGTGACCCCGAGATACGGGTCGTTGGTAATCAACAAATTGCCATCCACGTCCAGGAAATCGCACAGCCCGGCGAGGTGCGCGGCGGCGCTGATGAGGATGCTGGTTTCAATCATGCAGCCGATCATGGTTTTCAAGCCGGCCTTGCGCGCGGCGCGCAGCGCGTCGAAACCGGCACTCACGCCGCCGGTCTTGACCAGCTTCACATTTACGCCGTGATAGCACTCGGCGCAATGCGCGACGTCTTTGGCAAGGTGGAAGCTTTCGTCGGCAACCAGCGGCAAGGGTGAGCGTTTTTTCAGCCAGACCAAATCCTTCGGGTCCGTGCCGGCGGGCATGGGCTGCTCGACGAATTGAATGTGGCAGTCGCGCGCGAGCCGCTCGATCTTTTCCAGCGCGAGTTCCTTGGTCGCCCAGGCTTCGTTGGCATCCACGCGGACGGGTTTGGTGGGCGCGACTTCGCGCAGTGCGGCCAAATTCGCTTCGTCATCGGGGCTGCCGACCTTGAGTTTGAGCACGGGATATTTTTCCGCCGCCAGTACCTTTTTGCGAATCACATCGGGCTTGTCTATGCCGATGCTGAAGGAGGTGACGTGATGATTTTCGCGGAAGCCCAGGCGCAGAAAATCGTAGATGGGTTTCCGGGCGCGTTTGGCTGCGCCGTCGAGCAGCGCGAGGTTGAGGGCGCATTTGGCGGCCAGGTTGCCGGGGGCAACCGTGTCCAGATAGTTCATGCTGCGTGGCACGTCGTCGAAGGAAAGTCGGGTCGCGTCCACTTTCCGGCAGAACGCCGCGACCGTGTCCACGGATTCGCCGTAACGGTGAATGGGCGAGGCTTCGCCCAAGCCGGTCGTGCGGTCGGCATCGGTCAATGCCACGAGGCCAACCGGAAAAACGCTCGCGTTGCCGCGCGCGATGGTCCACCGGTGCGCGAGCCGCAAGTCCTGACGCCAGAATTCCAGTTTCACAACCCAGACAAAAGCGGAACCCGGGAGTGGCCGCAACTGGATTTGGTTTGCTTGTTTTGGTTGCAAGAGCCGCCGAAGTGCGGCGTTCACGCCGGGTCACCGCACAAATGGCCGGTCGCGTCGAATACAAGACGAAGCCACAAGGCGGGAGATTACGGAATTCATGCGCCGCTTGCGGGCAGGCGAGCCGCGCGCGAAGGCATGGCACGAAGCGCCGTTGTCCTTGCGGCGTTCGGGGGATTATCCCAATCCCTGCTTCTGAGCGGCCTTCACCCTTGCAGGCCGGTGGCGGTGAGTGTTCATCGCCACCAAAACAGCAGCAGGCCGGCCGCCAGCGCGATGGCGACCAACCACCACAACCAGTGAACCCCGCGCGGAATCGGTTTCTCACCGCCGAACTCCTGTTTCACGAAATCGTCGTAGTCGAAATCTCCGTTGGGGAGATCGAGGTGGTCGTAGCGCGCCGCTCCGGACCAACCGGTTTGTTCATCCGCGCCGCACTCCGGGCAGGCTTTGGCCTTCGGCGGAACTTTCACGCCGCAGTTGGGGCAAAACTCAGGAGCCATGGCTGAAGGTGGAAGGCAGAATGAAGAATGATGAATTGGGGAATCGTCAATCTTCCGCCGGCCAGATTTCGACATTTTTCATTCTACATTTTGCGTTTCTTTCACCCGCCAACGCCCGCGTATTCCTCGTCCACTTTCAAATTCAACCCCATCAAAACATAGTCGTGGGAGATGGCCTGCATGTCTTTGACGTAGTTGTCGAGACGCAGCAGGTTGCTGAAGCCGAGCAGGGCGAACATCTTGATGGCGGCTTCTTGTTCGCCGATGAATTCAGCCTCGACCTGTTCCAGTCCCACGCTGCGGGCGATGGCCAGGATTTCAGTCACCAGCGCCTTGGCCAGGCCGCGACCGCGGAACTGCGGATGTGCCAGCACGCTCACGCGTCCGATGTGCCGCCGCCAGCCGCCCAGTTGCTGATGCAGCGTGGCGGCGGCGATGATCTTGCCGCCGGCCACGGCCAGCAACGGCAGGTTGCGCCCGAGATCCATGTCCTGGCACCAGTCGCGAATCACGGCCACATCGGTGACGCGGTGTTTGATGAACATGCGTTCCGGTTCGGGGATGGCGAGGAAGAATTCGTGAAAAATCTTCTCGTCGGCTTTTTCCAACGGACGCAGCGTGACTCTGGTGGCGTCCTTTAGTTTGATTTCCTTTGGGAATCTCTGGAGTTCAAGTTCAAGTGACATAACGCGTAATGGTTGGTTCGGGTGTAGGCTGCCCCCATTGATGCGGCCCCGCAAGGGTCCATCGTTCAATCGCGGCACAAAAAATTGCCGGCCGTGGCGCAGACGTCTCGTCTGTGGTTGTACCACCGGGCGTCCCGCCTGGTGCCAAGTCAGTGACCGTGACGGTCGCAGTGACCGTGACGGTCGCAGTGACGATGGCGGCCGTGACGGACGGCCCCACTAACTTCGCGGCGACGTGCGACAACTTTGTCCCCACCACGCGAGATAGCGCGCGCTGCCGTGGCTCAGTGGTAGCACGATAAATTCCGCCGTGTCGTAGGGATGCAGTTTGAGGAGAAGCTCCTCCAGCGCCGGCAGTGTGTGGCGCGTCGCTTTCAATATCATCAGTACTTCGTTGCCGCGCTCCAGTTTTCCATGCCACCAGTAATGGGACTCCACTTTCGGCACGAGGTTCGCGCAGGCGATGAACTTCGCCTTCAACGCCGCCTGCGCCAGCCGCCGCGCCATTTTCATGTCCGGCGCGGTCACGAGCACAATTTTGAATGTTTTTGTTTGCTTCACGCTTCACCAGTCCAACGATTCAGAAACCAGGTGGAAGGTAGCGCGGCGGGGACTGGTTGGAAGTCGAAAGTTTGGGCGCGTTTTTGAGGTGAGGCTATGGGCCAGGCGCTGGTGGGCGTGGTGTTCGGCATCTATCCCACGCTTCGCACGCTCGCAGACTTGCGCCACGCCCCAACCCGTGAAATACTGGAGGCTCGATTACGAACGACCCGGGAAATAGAAATGGTTCACACGACACGAAAATCGGCGACCACCACAACCGACGCCTATCGGGAACAATTCCGCTGCTTTGAGACACAAGGGGGCCAGCCGAAGTGGCTGCTGCCCTTGCGCCAAGCGGGCATGGCGCGTTTCGGCGAACTCGGCCTGCCGACGTTGCGCGACGAAGATTGGCGCTTCACGAACACGGCGCCCATTGCCCAGCTTCCGTTCCGCCCGGCTTTCCACGCGACGGACGGCGTCACTGCCGATGCGCTCAAGAATTTTGCTTTCGCCAAACTCCCCGGCGCGAAGCTCGTTTTTGTGAACGGCCATTTTGCCCCGGGGTGTTCGACATTGAAAAATCTTCCGGCGGGCGTGAAGGCAGCCTCCCTTGCATCCGCGCTGGCATCCGACGCCGCGTTTTTGGAAAAGCACCTTGGCCGTTACGCGCAAAACGCAGACAACGGTTTCACCGCGCTCAACCAGGCCTTCTTTCTCGACGGCGGACTCGTCCACGTCCCGGCGGGCAAGGTGGTCGAAGAACCGATTCAATTGGTTTACGTCTCTACCGCGCAACAAAGCGGCACGACGTTTCATCCGCGTAACCTCGTCATCACCGAAGCCAACAGTCAGGTGACCATCCTTGAAAGCTACGTCGCGCTCGGCGGCGGGGGCTATTTTACCAATGCCGTCACGGAACTGTTCGTTGGCGACAACGCGCGGTTGGAGTTCGTGAAATTTCAGGATGAGGCGGCGGACGCGTTCCACATGGCCGCGTTCCACGGCGAGTTTGGCCGGGCGAGCAATGTCAACGTGCATTCGTTCGCGCTCGGCGCAAAACTGTCGCGGAACAACATCCGCGCCAAGCTTGCGGGCGAAGGATTGGAGTGTATCCTCAACGGCCTCTATCTGACGCGCGGCGAGCAACTGGCCGATCACCACATGATTGTCGAGCACGCGCAGCCGCATTGCGCCAGCCACGAATATTTCAACGGCATCCTCGATGACAAATCCAGGGGCGTCTTTCACGGTCGCATCCTCGTCCGCCCCATCGCGCAGAAGACCGACGCCAAGCAGACGAACAAGAACCTGTTGCTCTCCGACGACGCGACCGCCGACACCAAGCCGCAACTGGAAATCTATGCCGACGACGTGAAATGCACCCATGGCGCGACCATCGGCCAGCTTAACGACGAATCCATTTTCTACCTGCGTTCGCGCGGCATCGGACCGGAGACGGCGCGGCGGATGTTGATTCACGCCTTTGCCGGCGAAATCATCGAGCGCATCCAGCACGAACCCGCGCGCGAGGAATTGGACAAGCTCGTGTGGGACCGGCTGGAGGCGAATCCGCATCTGGCCGAAAAACAACTTTGTAGCCGCGTTTGTGAAAACGCGGGTTGATCCGCCGAATCACATCGGCGGCTGCGCGAAATATGTTCGACGACCTGAACGACCTTTATCAGCAGGTCATTCTTGACCACTGCAAGAAGCCGCGGAATTTCCACGAGCTGCCGCAGGCCACCTGCTCCGCGCAGGGCCACAACCCGCTGTGCGGCGACCAGCTCAAACTCTTCCTCGCGCTCGAAGGCGACACGATCAAAGACATCAGCTTTGTCGGTTCGGGCTGCTGCATCTCGAAAGCATCGGCGTCCTTGCTCACGGAATTCGCCAAGGGCAAGACCAAGGCGGACGTGGAAACAATGTTCGGGCAAGTTCACGAAATGGTAACGTCGGGCAAAATCAATGGCGACGTGGGCAAGCTGGCCGTCTTCGCGGGCGTGCATAAATATGCGGCGCGTGTGAAATGCGCCATCCTTGCCTGGCACGCCGTCATGGCCGCCCTCAAGGGCGACCAAAAGCCGGTGACCACGGAGTCGGACAGTATTTAGCAGAGAAGCTATGTCTGAAACGCCCAAGCACGTGCTGATCAAACACAGACGAGGGAATTCGCGCTTTGTGGCAGGGCGAAAGCGTTTAGCTATGACGCTCGAAGAATTCTGGCGTTGGAATGTTTCCGACTTGGTCAACAACCTCACCCGCGGGCGGCTGGCAGAATTCATAGTGGCGAAAGCCTTGGGCATTTCGACCGACGGCGTGCGCTCGGAGTGGGGCTCGTTCGATCTTACAATGCGAAGCGGGCTAAGAATCGAAGTTAAGTCATCTGCATACCTTCAAAGTTGGGATCAAGGGGAAGAATTGTCCAATCCCTCATTCGATACGAAGAAAAGAAAGGTCTGGAATCCAAAAACTAAAAAATACAGGTTCTGTCGTCCTTCGGATGTTTACATCTTTGCTTTACTGAAGCACAAAAGGAAAAAAACTGTAAATCCGATGAACGTGAATCAGTGGACATTCTTTGTCGTGCCAACTTCGGTCTTGGACGTGCGGGAGCGCAGCCAACATTCCATCACTCCAAATTCCCTTACGAACGAATTGAAGTGCAAACCGGTTGACTTCTTCAAATTGAAAGAGTGTGTTAGGGTTGCTGCGGGTGCAAGTGGTGACAAACTGAGATGGTGGCGGAAATGAATTTAGATTTTTATGCAAACTACCGAACCAAAGACTCTGACCCGCGATGTCGAGGCATCCATTGTGCCCGTTGGCACGAAGGTCACTTTGCAGAAGGGCGAGCTGGCGCACATCACGCAATCGCTTGGCGGCACTTACACCGTCATCGTCAACGGCAACATGTTCCGCATCGAATCCAAAGACGCCGACGCGCTGGGACTGGAAGTGCAAGCCCAGCCCGTCTCAACGGCCGGCAGCGGGCCGGTCACGCAGGAGCAACTTGAGAAGCAGGTTTGGGAATCGCTCAAGACGTGTTACGACCCGGAGATTCCCGTGAACGTCGTGGACCTCGGCCTGATTTATGATTGCCACCTCACGCCCATCGGCGCGAACAATTACAAAGCCGACGTGAAGATGACCCTCACCGCCCCCGGTTGCGGCATGGGTCCGGTGCTCGCGCAGGACGTGCAGAACAAGCTCATCTCGCTCGAACCGATTGACGAAGCCAACGTCGAACTCGTCTGGGATCCGCCCTGGAATCAAAGCATGATGACCGAAGCGGCCAAACTCCAGCTCGGCCTCATGTAACTCAACCACGAATGAACACCAATGTACACGAATCAAATTTTGCCGGTAGGGCGCGTCACTCCGTGCGCGCCGTGGCACGAAATGGAACGAGCGGCGCGCACGGAGTGACGCGCCCTACCACCAGCAATTCGTGTTCATTGGTGTCCATTCGTGGTTTCTAATCCATGAACTCTTCCCCAAACTGGTCAAAGCTCCGCGCCGACTTCCCGATCCTCGATCAACAGATCCACGGCAAACCTCTGATCTATTTCGACAACGCCGCCACGTCGCAAAAGCCGCGCGCGGTGATTGATGCGCTGGTGCGTTACTACGAGCGCGACAACGCCAACGTCCATCGCGGCATCCACGAATTGAGCAATCGCGCCACCACGGCTTACGAGTCCGCCCGCGCCCGCACCGCCAAGTTCATCAACGCCCGCAGCGCCGACGAAATCGTCTTCACGCGCGGCACAACCGAGGGCATCAACCTCGTCGCCAATTCCTGGGGCGCGAAGAATCTCAAGCCCGGCGAGGTGATCCTGCTCACCGAGATGGAGCACCACAGCAACCTCGTCCCGTGGCAACTGCTCGCCCAACGCACCGGCGCGAAACTCGCCTACCTGCCCGTCACCGGCGACGAAGCCCTGCTCGACTTGTCCAAGCTCGACTCGTTGCTCACCAAGCAGGTGAAACTCTTCGCCATGGTTCACATCTCGAACTCGATGGGCACGGTGAATCCCGTCGCCGAACTCTGCGCCCGCGCACGCAAGCTCGACATCACCACGCTCGTGGATGGCGCGCAAAGCGCCGGGCATTGCTCCGTGGACGTGCAGGTCATCGGCTGTGATTTCTTCGCCTTCTCCGGCCACAAGATTTGCGGGCCGACCGGCGTCGGCGTGCTGTGGGGACGGCCGGAATTGCTCGACGCCATGCCTCCGTATCAAGGCGGCGGCGAAATGATTTTGACCGTCGAATATCACAAGACCGAGTTCAAGAAAGCGCCGCATCGGTTCGAGGCCGGCACGCCGGATATCTCCGGCCCGATTGGCCTGCATGCCGCGATGGATTACCTCGACGCCATCGGGCGCGAAAACATTTTCCGCCACGACCAGGAACTCGCGAATTATGCCTACGAGAAACTCGCGGCGCTAAAAAACGTCCGGCTCTTCGGTCCGAAACAAAACCGCGCCGGTCTCGTGAGTTTCCTGCTCGACGACGTTCACGCCCACGACGTGGTGATGCTGGCGGATCAGGCAGGCGTGGCGTTGCGCGGCGGCCATCATTGCACCCAACCGCTCATGCACCGGCTCGGCGTCGAATCCACCGCCCGCGCGAGTTTTTATTTTTACAACACCCAGGCCGAGGTGGACCGGTTTGTGGAAGTGGTGAAAGAAATCCAGAAGGAAGCCCCCGTTTTCTTGGATCTGAAACTCCACGACATCCCCAATACGGTGCGGCGCGCGCTGGAGGCGGTGCTCCAATGGGATCCGCGTTTGGTCAACGTCCACGCCCAGGGGGGGCCGATCATGTTGGAAGCGGCGGTGGATGCTGTACAGGCTCACCGCGCCAAGGGCGGGCAAACCGAGCTTCTGGCGGTCACCGTTCTTACCAGTTTGGACCGCGAAGCGTTGGCTCGCTTGGGGAACGCCGCGGATCCTGGCGACTTGGCCCTGCACTTGGCAAGGCTTTCCAGGGACACGGGCTGCGATGGGGTGGTCTGCTCTGCCCACGAGGCTCGCAAGGTGGGAGAAGTCTGTGGCGAGGGCTTCCGCCGCCTTACACCGGGTATTCGCCCCAAGGAAGAGGCGGCCAACGACCAAGCGAGAGTGATGACGCCCGCCCAAGCCCTTCGGGAAGGCGCCACCTGGCTGGTGGTGGGGCGCCCCATTACTCAAGCGAACGATCCCGCGGCTGCAGCGGAGGCCATATTGGCCGACATGGCGGAGGCGATGAGTTGATCCTATGAGCACGTCCACTCCCTTGGTTTTCCGCCCCAGCCTGGTCCATCGGACGCTGGCCATCTTGCTGTGTGCGGGTTCCTGGGTGGCCGGTATCCATGCGTTGGTCCTGCTGGTACAACAACTGCCACGCCTGATGGGGGCGATTCAACTTGCGCACCTGGACAAGGAGCCCACTTGGGGGCTGTGGGTGCTTCTGTTAGCGAGCGTTCTCGCTTGTTTGTTCGGTGGACTGCTGTTACTGCTCGCCGCGTTAGCCTTGGTGCTCATTGAGGGCTCCCAGGTGGTGGTCGACGAACTGGGACTTGTCGTGGAGCACAACGCTCTGCCGGGACCCCTGGCAAGGCGCTTGGGAGCAGGGCGCCTCGGTTGGAAGCAGATCACCCATGTGGAGAAAAAGCGATTTGTCTTTGTGATCC
>JALOTT010000552.1 GCA_025457745.1 Verrucomicrobiota bacterium | reverse complement strand
ACGCCTGTTACCTGATCGTGCAGAACGCCGATCCAGCCAAAGAAATCGTGGCTTTAGGCCAGACCTACTTCGCCATTCAAACGCGCCGACAGGAGTTGACCGACCAGGCCACCGAAGCCGAGCGTCGTCTGTTGCTGCGAGAAGAGATGAAGCTGCACAACGTCAAGCTGGCCGGCGCGGCCAAGGATGCCGGCGTGGTCGAGCCGATGGACTACGCCATTTTCCAGAATCACGGCTACATGGGCCTCTACGGCGGACTCGACATGCGGGCCATTCACCGGCGGAAGGGACTCAAGAAGAGTGAGCAGATCCTGGACCACATGGGCAGCACGGAACTGGCCGCCAACCTGTTCCGCGCCACGCAGACCGAGGAAAAACTCCGCCGCGAGCAGATCCGCGGCAAGGCCCGCGCCAACCAGACGCACCGCGAAGTGGGTGCGAAGGTCCGTCAAACGATCAAGGAACTTGGCGGTACCATGCCCGAGGACCTGCCCACCGCCGAAAGCATCAAGAAACTCGAAGCCCAGGAACGTAAAAAGCTGAAGAAGCAGAAACCAAAGCCTGAGACCTGATACCCATTGCGTCCGCGACGGTGGAGAACGGCGGTCAAGCTGGCGGATAGGCGGCGGCGGCCCGGATCCACAGCGTGCGATAAGACGGGGAAGTTGCGACATGCCGCTCACTCAAGAAGAATGATCAGCGAAAGCTAAATGCACTACAGTCAAAGATCCTGGCCGTACTCACCTCGGAGGCGATAAAGACCGTTGCTACGACGTTATTGACTAAGGCAACTGAACTAGCTGTTATGGCATCTTTTGGAGTCAAATAATGGGCGCGTCTTCAGAAATCATGAGCCTTTCTCCCTATTCTTTTGTGAATCTACAGTCGGTCGCCTTGCCTCAGGATGGATTTCAACTTTCAACACCTGATTTGTGTCGCCGTGCATTCACAAAGGACGACGCTTGCCACAGGCACTACGAGAGACTTTTTGATTCAGTTCAGATGGTTGGCAAGCCCGTGCAATGCCCCCACGGTTTCTCATCGTTCGTCGTAATGACGAATACTCAACACCTCGCGATAACCGCTGTAGTACCCTTTCCTCGGGGAGGCGGTTCTTGCGAGCGTGCCGCAGCCAAAAAGTATCCAAATCCCAAGGTTACACCGCTGTTCGGCAAATCCGACGGGAGCAACAAGCCCCCAGCATCATCTGGGCGGTGTCGGCCACGCATGTGGTGCGTCCAGACAGCGACAACCCAAATCGCGTTCGCCACACCTTTTCCGTCTTGCCACGCCTAGAAACGTCCCGCTTGGCCAGCGATTTCTACGCAAATACCGCGAAACGGTTGTATTCAGGAAGCCCCTTTCGGCAGACCTGACCGGTTATCCAGAAACGAGTCGCGCCATGCCGCCCGAGTGCAAAGCCAAGTTGGGTCGGCCGCCTCGCAACCAAAGCGTCTCTCGATGAATCAGATCCACGCAGCGTCACGAACGCGGCGATGTGGTGCGCAGGGCGGTTCTGCACGCCTGGGCAGACCGTGTCCGTTCGGCTAGAATCGGAAAGAGACGAGGAGCGAAATCACGGTGAGCCCCGAAAGACGCAAAGCCTATCGGCGTATGACCCCCAGCCAACGGCCAAAGCTGTCCTTGGAGATGACTCGCAAGTACACACGCCGTCTGCTTGCGGGCCCGCCGGACGTCGTGGCGCGGCGGTTTGAGCTGATTCGGCAGGAAAACGACGCCCGCAATCTGAACATGCTGACGGCCATCGCCCGCACGAAATCCATCGATGAAGGACCAAACGCAAGCCCCGGTTGAAATCGCGGGGATCTTCGTGCGGATTGGACCGGTTGAAGAATGCCTGCCGCGACTGGTAAGCCCCCGTAGCCTGGGGTGATGCAAAGTTGGGTTTGGCGTGTGCAAGCAGCCGGGTGGGTTTTGTTTACGAAAATTGGGCGGTGAAGACGGTGGATTTTCCTGGTTTTCTCGCCCGGAAGGGGCCAAAACAAACCAGCCCAGGGCAACGCCCTGGGTGCCGAAGCAACGAAGTCCCGGTAGCCCTGAAGGGGCGAAACAAGGAGAGAGCCGAGGCATTGCCACCACTTTGTTACGCCCCTTCGGGGCAAGAGAAGAGACAAACTCTCGCCTTTCCCACCATGCCAATTTCCGATGACAACCCCAACTTCGCATCACCCGACCCGTAACCTAGCCCCACCCCGACAGTTTTGACGGAGATGCGCGATGCTTCCTTCCACAGCCCTCATCCTGCTGCTTTGCGCGTTCCGGATTGGATGTCGACGCACCAGGATTCGCCGCCCGCTTCGACTCCGGGACGCTGGTTCAGTTGGCGGACGCGGATGGTGCTCAATACGTGAACCCGCCGAAGGAAACCGTCGGGCTGGGCGTCCACACGCTGTCCGGCGAGTTCCACGCCGATGCTGCCGAGGGGCCGGGACGGCTTGGGCCGGATGGTGCGGCGGTCCAACGCTGCGCGGGGTTCCACGGATTGGATGGTGTGAGTGCGGAATGTGAAGTCTCGTTCGACAAGGAAGCGGGGGAGGTGGTCGTCCGGCAAGGAGTGAGACCTGCGGCAAACGCCGAGGGGAGACCTGCGGTCGGGGGTTCCGGCGGGGTCGGGCGACCCGCGCCGAGCGCGCCGCAACCCGCGCCGAGCGCGGTGGGGCCTGCGCCGACAACATCGAACGCGGCCGGTGTGTGGGGCGTCAGTTGGTCGATCGGGCGGATTCCGCTGGAATTTGCCATCTTGGTGCCGGGGAACTCGGGGATTCGCTTGACGGCCGACAG
>JALOTT010000003.1 GCA_025457745.1 Verrucomicrobiota bacterium | reverse complement strand
CGGCCTCATTCCGTTTTCAGAACTGATCAGTTCTGTGCCTTGGCCCTTCTTCCACATACTGTAAACCGCACGGTTGTTCGGGCTGGTATCAGAGCCGTTAAGCCCTTTCAGACCCGGGCCACGACTTGAAATTTGAAACCCTTTCTTTTCCAGCGTTAGATTCAAAGACTGGCCTCTTAAACCAGTAAACTGAAACAGTCCTGCCGCGTCTGTTTTGTTGTTTTGTGTGCCTCCATGCCCAATTGTCAGATTAACCTCGACGCTGACATCTGCCCCGGCAACTGGCTGACCGTTTTGGTCAACTGCTTTGCCGTAAAAGTTTTGGGATTGGTTATCCTGCAACGCCATCAATTCCCCCATTGCCACACTCCTGTCTATTTCACCTTGGCGGCAAGCATGTTCAATGGCCGCCATGTTGTTGGTCATATCTGTTCGAGAAAGAGGCGGATTGGTCGCCAGAGTGGCCTTAAATGTTTCAACCAACTGAATATTGATCTTCTGTGCCAATGATGCAATCGCTTGAAATGAAGCCTGCCCTCGCTCAAACGGATTGCTTCCGTATTGGTTGGCTTTGGGTTCCGCAAATTGCCAGGAAATCCGCAAATCACAATTCTTATGTTCCTTCGGCTGGCGAAAATTCATAATTCGCGAAAGCGCCCAAGGGAGTTTGTCTATCGGTTGATAGCTTGTCGCACCATTCGTCCGAACCTCGATTTGTAATTCACAGCTTAAATCAGTTTTTGGCGTCACGGCGTTCATTATTTCGCTTCCAGTCGGTCGTATTAGTTCGACCGTGGCTGGCGGATGAGCCGGATGCAGTGGATTAACTCGCCGTCGGAATTTTTCCAGGTTGCCCCAACCGTCACCGGTCATTTCCTTGTAGCCGTCAAGAATTCCGGTGTCGCCCGTGTCAGCATTGTCGGGGGCAGTGTGCGTGACAAGAACTTCGTAAATATCCGGTAAACCATCACCATCACTATCTTCACCCCAACCGGCAGTGAATTCCGGGGCAACGACGTCAGGCAGATATTTTACTTCGGGCATGGCAATTGGACTTTGGCCGTCGGACATCATTCCTTTTTTATCAACGTGCAAATAAACTGGATTGCGGTTTGTGCCAGAAGCGAAATACCCGCTGGCTCGCCATTGCGGATCGTTTTTGTCTCGCACGAGGAGCAAATACCGAGCGTAAGGAATGGGATGAGTCACGGTTAGTGCGTAGCCATTGGTCGGCGGCGGCGCCGTGACAGGAAGAATCGTCTTCCGAATTGCTGCTGCGTTGACTTGGTCAAGATAAGCGTGAAGTGGTGGAGAATAATGTGCCTGTATTCGATAAATTGGCTGAAACAACGTATCAACGTTGGTTTCAACATAGCGATAATCGCGAACTCCAGGCTGGCCGGAAATTCGCGTAACAAGTTCAAATGGTCCGGTGATCAACGGGTCTTCGCGACGCGAACCTGGACGGCCATACATTGGACGAAAATCAGGTGGCCGATTAGTGACGGACTTGCCATTGATCCCGTAAGAACCTGGCCGCATAAAACGCGAATCGTTTGTCATTGGCCGCAAAGTGCGGTTGGCTCTCTCAATTAAAAAATAATCCGGGATTGTGCCATACAGACATTTCCAGGTGAGAACTGCTCTGCCTTTGCGGGAATTGTTCCCGTCTCCATAGAATGTCACGTCATAAACCGGCTTGGGCGGCTCATACCATGTGAACGGGTTCATTCCGTTCTGGAACTTCTGTAGATTGTTCCAGCCGTCGCCCGCTGCGTTGCCATAGGGATCAACTCCAACGTCGCCGAAATATTGCAACTGCCACCAATCGGGGATGCCAACGCCTTGGCTGTCTATCCATGATCTCACC
The DNA here is from genome assembly GCA_025457745.1 of Verrucomicrobiota bacterium. Taxonomy (GTDB): domain Bacteria; phylum Verrucomicrobiota; class Verrucomicrobiia; order Limisphaerales; family JADLHS01; genus JALOTT01. The sequence continues at coordinate 24,672 of JALOTT010000003.1, read as the reverse complement.
CGGAAAACGGTTTTCGGATTAATGTCGCCGCTGATTTTGAAATTAAACGGCGTCCAATTCGTTGTTCCAGAACCTAAAATAAGCCCGACAGAAATCCAATTCGTTTGACCTTGTTTGCGTTGAATCTCATATGAAATATCCGGCTCTGTATTGGAAATGGTTCCTGAAAAATTGGCTCCCGAAAGGTTGTTTATTCCAATCCGCAAATTCTTGTCGCTCGGTATTTGGGAAAAGGCGACGAAATTCAGCAAAAGAAATACTGTGGCGATTGCAAAGAGTTTTCCCATACAGACCACCTATTCAAAGATCGCCAATTTTTCCTGCGGCCACGGCGGATAGGGTGCCCGTGGCTCGGCAACCACCGACGGTAAAGCAAGGAATTGAAACAACGAAACCACCCACAGTGCGACCGAAACTCCTGTTCTCATCTTCATAGCATTCTCTTTCCCACGAACCCATGACCATAGAACCAGAGGGGCGCGAACTCAACGCGCCCCGTCCTAGGCACCGCGAAGCGCCTCCCCAGAAGCACGCCAAGCCGCGCCCGATGGGCGCGTACTTGGTCGGCTCTGGGAGAAATTTCGCGGTTTCAGGACAGACCCATAACCATAGTTACGCAGATTCTGTTTGTGTTTGTTTTCTACATAGTTTGGAACAACTATCTCACCGCGAAGTCGTTTGTAGGCCGATCTTCGGCGTTTGCCAAGTTTCTATTTACGAACTTTTTCACCTGCCATTTTCATTTGAGGTTTCACCGCCGCAAGTGGTGAAAGGTGAATCGCGCCGGGCGTTGTGCTTCGGCATCCAGTTCCACGGTGAAATACCCGCCATCCTTCAACAACTCGATGCCGGCGAGCGAAGGGCAAAGCCGCACGTGAAACGGCCGCCAATGGCGCGCTTCGTTCAAGGCGCCGCTCATCCGCCGCGCCGAATGGCCGAGAAACTTGATCACCGGCATGCCCGCCAGCATTTTGCTTTTCCAGAGATACAAGTTGGAGTGCAAATGGCCGATGATCGTGTGTTCGATCTGCGGCAACCGGACGCGCACAGTTTCGTCGCGCCCCAGAAATGGCAGTGCCGTCGGGTCGTGGCAAAACAGCAGCACGCGTTGGTGCGGTTGGAGCGCGGCAAACGCGGCACGGATTTCAGCGAGGTGCTGCTTGCGCAATTCTTCCCACGCCACCCGCTCTTCCGCGAGCATGTCCGGGATAAAAAACGGCAGCGCCACCAGCGAGGAAACCACGCCCAGCAAAACGTAGTGGCCGAGTTCGAGCCGCCAGAATGGTTGCAGGCCCAGTTCGCCCGTGGCGCGCCGCCAGCTTTCCAGCCGCATGCCGCCGCGCGCACCGAACACGCTCAGCTTGCCAAGTTCGTGATCGCCTAAGTTCAGTCTCAGCCGGTCACCAAATTTTTCGCGGAGCTTGCCGAAACATTCCATGGCGCTTTGCCGCGCCGTGTCGTCGCACAGCCCCACCGCTCCGGTATTGCAGGAGTAATCGCCGTTGGCCACGGCGTAATCCACGCTGCCAACTTCGGCGAGGAAGCGGTCGAGTTGGGCGTTTTGCCGCAGCGGATGGCGCATCCAGATCACATGGCGATAGGCGCGGAAGGCGGAGCGCAACAGCGGATTGCGGAGGTGGCGGTATTCGTAGTCGTCGCCCCGCGCCTGCTCGGCGGCGCTGGCGTAGTGAATGTCGCTGAGGATGGCTAAGGTGAAATCGGACGGCATGGAGGGCGGGAATTATGAAGGATGAAGGATGAAGGATGAAATGCCGCGCCAACTTGAGCGTTGCGATTCAGCCAATAGATTCATCCTTCATCCTTCATCCTTTCGGCGAGCGGGCAGCAGGATGCTGAAAGTGGTGCCCTTGTTCAACTGGCTTTGCACGCTGATATCGCCGCGGTGCTCCTGCACGATGCGCCGGGCGATGGTTAATCCCAGCCCGGTGCCTTGTTGCTTGGTGGTGAAAAACGGTTCAAACAGGCGGGGCATGTTCTCCGTCGTGATGCCGATGCCCGTGTCCGCGATGGCGACCCGCACGTGCGCACCGCTCACGCTGCCAGCCTTCGCCCGGGCCGAAACGGCGGAAATCAGCTCGGTGGCAACCGTGAGCGAACCGTTCGTCCCCATGGCTTCAATGGCGTTGAGCAGCAGGTTCACAAAGGCTTGTTCCAGTTGGTAATCATCGCCCTCGATGGCATCGGGAGTGGCGTGGAACACGCGGTTGAGCGAGATCAAACGCCCTTCGATCTGTGGTTGCACCATGCGCAACGAGTGGTCGAGAACGTCATGCAGGCGCACGGATGAAAACGCGGGCCGGGCCGGGCCGGTATACTTGAGCATCTGCCCGACGATGGAATTGATGCGGCGCAGTTCGCGGCCGACCACCTCGGCCAGTTCAGCATCGCGATTTTTTTCCAGGAGCAAATCCACGAAGGTCTTGACGGAAACGAGGGCGTTCTTGATTTCGTGGGCCATGCTGGCCGAAAGCGTGCCGAAGCCGGCTAGGCGGTCGAGCCGGCGGAGAGTTTGTTCGAGCCGCCGGGAGACGGAAAAGTCGTTGAGCACGACCACGACTTGGGGCTTGCCGGTATTCGATTGGACCGGCACGGCGGACACCTGGAGGGTGCCGGTGAGGTTCTTGGCGGAGAGTGGTGTGAGGCTGCGGTTCGTGACGGGGCGATGGGTGGCTGCGGCCTCGCGAATGATTTGCTGGAGCGCCGGCGGGAGGAATGAAAAGGATCGTTTTTTTGCGGCGTGGCCAGGTTCAAACTGGAGCAACCGCTCCGCGTCTGGAGCACAGGAGGTGATCGTTTCGTTATGGCTTACCACGAACGCGGCGCAGCCGGCACAATCACGCAACGCCTCAACGAGGCTTGGCGCCTGGCTTTTTGCGGGCTTCCGGGCTTGTGCGCGAGTTGACATGAACGCTGCCATGTTCATTGGCGTGAACGCCTGGTGCCGCTTCTTCCCGGTCAACCGGAAAGGCGGCCAACGAGCGCCGCGCTCAATGCAACAAGACATCATTTATTGGCGGGGTGATTTCGACAATAACAAAAGCGCCGAACAACTCTCCATTCACCTGGCTGGTCACGGAGTGGACCTCTCCGCCCTGACTTGGCAAACCGACAACGGCGGCGAGTTCTTCGAAAACCAGGACGAACAGGGCTTGCCCGCGACCGTGCGCGCTCTGGGTTCAAATCACCGCTACCTCCCACCCAAACATTACCCCTGGCAGAGCGATGTCGAAACGGTCGTTCGCTTGGTCGAAGACGAGTTCTTTGATCGCGAAACCTTCACCGGTCAGCCTGACTTCTGGGCCAAAGTCACCACCTACTGGCATTACTTTAGCGACTCCTCACGCCGTCTCCTGCGGTTGTGATTCGTGCCGAATCGGAGTTACCGGGCGTGCCACCGGGCCGCGAGTTTGAGGGGCACGCGAAACAGTTGGTGGACGCGGAAGAGCAGGTCCAGCACCCGTTCGGATTGGAGATGGGGATGCCCGGTAAGCGACAGATGTTCCCGTTGAACGAGCAGTCGTTCCTCACGTCGCCGTTTGCTTTGCAAGGCGCTGGTGTTGGTGGCGTGCCAGCGGAAAGCCGCGAGGGATGCGGGGAGATGGGCGAAGCGGTAGCCGAGCCGGCTCAGGCGCACGTAGTATTCGAAGTCCATGCACACGCGATAATCAATGTTCAGCAAATGTCCGGCCTCAATCACGCGCCGCCGGAGGAAGGTGGCGGTGGACTGGATGTAACACCCGTAAAAAAGCAGCATGTTGAAATAGAACGCATGCTCCCGCTTATGGCGCAGGAGTTGTCCGGTGGCGTCCACAAAATCAGTGTCACCGTAAATCAGGTCCACTTCGGGGTGCTGCGCGGCAAGGGCCAGCATCCGGGCCAGGGCCCCGGGCAGGAGGTAATCGTCCGTGTTCAGCCACATGACCCAGTCGCCCGTGGCCTTGCGGAAACCACGGTTGATGCCGTCGCTCATGCCCCGATCTTTTTCAGAAACCCACTTCAGGTGCGGATATTCCTTGAGCACGGCCAGGGTCTCATCCGTGGAGCCGGCGTCCTGAACGATGTGTTCCCACTCCACCCCAGTTTGCGACTTCACGCTCTCAAGGCAGTCACGAATAAAGCAACCCTGGTTGAAGCTGGCCGTAACGATGGAGACTTGCATTGGGGCAGCCTAGCGGGTGGCGCGGAAGCGCTGCGCGATGGGATTGCGGCGCCCCATGCCGAAGGCGCGCGGCGAAACTCTCAAACCCGGCGCGGCCTGACGGCGTTTGTATTCGGTGAACGTGACCTTGTTGATCACGTCGTTCACGACCGCGGCTGCGAAGCCGCGCTTGATGATTTGGTCCTTGCTCAAATGCTCGACGACGTAGAGCTGCAAGATCGCGTCGAGCGTTTCGTATTCGGGCAGCGAATCCTGGTCGGTCTGGTTGGGCCGCAATTCGGCGCTCGGCGGCTTCGTGATCGAGTCGGTCGGAATCACAATGCGGTCGTGGTTCACCCACCGCGCGATTTTGTAAACGTCCGTCTTGAACACGTCCGCGATGACCGCCAGTGCGCCGCACATGTCGCCGTAAAGCGTGCAATAGCCCACGGCCATTTCCGATTTGTTGCCCGTGGTGAGCACGAGCGAGCCGAATTTGTTCGACAGCGCCATCAACGTGACGCCGCGCAACCGCGACTGGATGTTCTCCTCGGCTTCGTTCGGCTTCGTGCCGGCAAAGACTTTGGCCAACTGCGCTTCGACACCTTTGAACACCGGCTCGATGGGCAGCACCTCGTAGCGGATGCCGAGATTTTTCGCGAGCAACTCGGCGTCGGTCAAACTGCCCGTGCTCGAGTAGCGCGCGGGCATCGAGACGCCCAGGACCTTGTCCGCGCCCAGTGCCTCCACCGCCAACACGGCCGTCAACGCCGAGTCAATCCCGCCCGACAAACCCAGCACGACTGACTTGAAGCCGCACTTGTGGACGTAATCGCGAATGCCCAGCGAGAGGGCGCGGAAAAGTTGTTCCTCCGGAGCGGGCCATGTGGTCCTGGCTGGCGCCGCGTGGCCGTCCACTTCGATGACGAACACGTCTTCGGCGAAACCCTTGCCTAGCGCCAGCACTTCGCCCTGGCGATTCAGCGCCACGCTGTGGCCGTCAAAAATCAGTTCGTCGTTCGCGCCGACGAGATTGACCTGCACGAGCGGAACTTTTTCATCGCGGGCAACGCGTTGCAACATGGCCAGCCGCGTCTGCTCCTTGCCCGCGTGCCAGGGCGAAGCAGCGATGTTGAGAATCAAGTCCGCCCCGTGCGCGATGAGTTCCTTCACCGGATCGCGGCGATACAACCGTTCCGGCCAGAAGTCCTCGTCGTTCCAGATGTCCTCGCAAATGGTGATGGCGAGCTTGCGGCCTTTGAATGCAAACGGGGCCGTGCTTTTCGCCGGCTCGAAGTAACGGTCCTCGTCGAACACGTCGTAGGTGGGGAGCAGGGATTTGTCGTGGCGCCAGATGATTGTTCCGTTTTGCAGAACGGCGGCGGAATTGGTGAGCGACCGGCCGGGGCGCGCGCCGCTCCGGTCCACGTAACCGACGCACAACGGCACCGCGCCGATCTTTTTCGCCGTGTCGGTCAGCGCGGTCAGATTGGCTTCGATGAAATCCGGGCGTAGCAACAAATCGCGCGGCGGGTAGCCGCACAAGAAAAGTTCCGGCGCGATGACGAACTCTGCGCCGCCCGCACAGGCCTGTTCGTAGGCGGCGATGAGTTTGCTCCGGTTGGCGTCGTAATCGCCAATCGTCGAATTGAGTTGCAGAACGCCAATTTTCACTCCGGGCAAAGTAACGACACTGGTTCCAGGCGCAATGATTTTGGAGTCGGGCTCCCGGCGCAGGGTTTGGAGTTCCGCCTTCAGGCGGCAGGGCTTTGGCTGGCGCGCCGACCGCCTGAAGGCGGAATTCCAAACGGATCACCACGCGTGTGGCACGGAGGCAAAGGATTTATTTTCCGCAGGCTGCTCGATACTGTGAAGAGCTTTGGCCAGCGCGCGGAGATGTTGCTCGATGGTGAAGTGCCGCAGGAAATGCTTGCGCAGCGGTTCGGCGGACGCTGTGGATAACATTTGCACGAGCGCGTCTGCGATCTTCGGCGGGTCGCGCGGTGGAATCAGGCCCGGATAATCCGGCACCATCAGTTCGGGAATTGAACGCCACCGGCTGGTGATGATCGGCAACCCAAAGGCCATCGCCTCCAGCACCACCAGTCCGAAACTTTCCGCGTAGTAATAGGTCGGAAAGCAAAAACAATCGCTCTCCGCGAACGCGCGCTTCTTGGTCTCGCCGGCGACAAAGCCGAGGTGGTTGACGCACGGTTGCCCGGTCGCTGACTGCAAATCCGCCTGCTGAATGCGCTGTTCAAATTCGACGCGCTCGCGCGGGTCAATGAATTCGCCCGCGACCGTGAGGTGTGCGCGGATGGGCGAGCCGGTGCGGGTCAGATGCGCGTTGGTCAGCGCCACGCCGTCGAGCGTGTCGAACAATCCCTTCCCGCGCGTGCAGTGCGCGAGGAACAGGACGTTGAACCGGCGCGGGTCGCCGCCGGTGTTCTCCAGATCCGCCGGAACGAGGGTTTGTCCGGCCAGCAGTTTTTGCCGCGCGGCAAAGCGGGCGCGGTGACGCGGCAATACGTTCTGCTCGAAATCCGGGCACGGATCGGGGATGCCGTTGCCGACGACACGGACGCGCTGTGGGAAAAGCTTCTCCGCGTCGGGCCGGTTGTAATTCGAGAGCACAATGCTCAGGTCCACGTTTTTCAGAAAATCGTAGGTGAGCGCGCGCGTGCGGATTTGCACGGCGGTTTCGAGCCACTTGGCCAGTCCGGCGGCGTGCCAATGGAAAATCATTTTTTTGAAAAATGGCCGGCACAGGAACATCACCATCCAATCCCGGTAGAGCGCGGATTTCTTGCCGGGCGCGGGGATGTAATAGAAATTCACGACTCCATAGCGGAAGCGGCACCAGATCGCTTCCAGACAGTAGGCCAGGAGCAAAAACAATTTAGCGCCGCGAAGCTCGCCGATGTCCTCCAGGTTGCGGGAAAGGCGTGCGTTGACGTGGTAACATGTGAGGTCGTGGCCGCCGGCACTTCGGGGAGCGGAGTCGCGGCCCCGCTTCCTTTGATCGCCATCAAAGCCCGCCAACAAGAGCTGAACCATGTAACTCTGGCCGTGATGCGGCGGTGGCGTGTGGGCGAATACGAGTAACTTCATACGACCTGGCGCAAGGAGCGGCGCTGCGCGCCCTGCAACCAAACGACATGTTATTGTGCAATAAAATAGCAAAGAATCAGGCGCGCGTGAAGTTTTTTTTCTGAACCCGTTGAACCGCACCGCGCGTCGGAATCTCCGGTCCGGGGCGCTGGAAAACGGCTGATTAGTCTTGAATTGGCGGAACGCCTTCTTTACGTGAAGAGGCGCAGGGATCCATTGTCGGACCCGCAACGCGCAAATCGTGAACGAGCCGGAACATCAGAACCCCGACCCGCGGGCCAACGTCTTGGGAGTCGGCGTCAGCGCCATCAATCCAGAGGTCGCGCTGGCGCGGATTGCGCGCGCCTTGGAATCGAAGACCAAGGGCTACATTTGTGTCACCGGGGTCCACGGCGTGAGCGAGGCGCAGAACGATCCGTCGTTCCGGACGATCCTCAACCATGCGTTTCTCAACACGCCTGACGGAATCCCAACCGTTTGGGTCGGTCGCCTGCAAGGTTTTCGCACGATGGACCGGGTTTACGGCCCCGACCTCATGCTCTCGGTGTGCCGCTTCTCGGTGGAGCGGGGCTACACGCATTTTCTTTACGGCGGCGCGGAGGGCGTGGCGGCGGAGTTACAGCGCCAGTTGGAAACGCGTTTTCCGGGCATAAAAATTGTCGGCACCTACACGCCGCCGTTCCGGCCCTTGAACGCTGCGGAGTCGGAAGACTGGATTCGCCGCGTGGCGGCGGTGAAGCCGGACATTGTCTGGGTGGGCCTCAGCACGCCGAAGCAGGAAAAGTTCATGGCCGAATACTGGCGGAAGCTGGACACGACCTTGATGTTCGGAGTGGGAGCGGCTTTCGACTTCCATGCGGGTCGCGTCCGGCAGTCGCCGCGTTGGATGCAACGCAGCGGGCTGGAATGGCTTTTCCGCCTCGGATGCGAGCCGCGCCGGCTCTGGCGCCGGTATCTCAAGAATAATCCGCTTTTCCTTCTGCGCCTGCTCGGTCAACTGACGGGCCTCCGGCGTTATCCTTTGGACTGAGCCGCTTCGAGCCGCTTCGTGTTGCATCGGTTTCGTAAGCCTTTTTGACCTTGGTTGATTCAGCCTTGCCCTTCAAGGGGTTTAGCAGATTCGCATTGGGCGGGCTTCGCCCGCACTTTCTTTTTCGCTTGCCCGCTGGTGCCAACGGCTATCTTAATTTTTTGACGTGGCTAAGATATACTTTCTCCGCCGCACCTCGACGCTGGCCTTGCGCCAGCGCAAGGCCGCGCTCGTGCGCCGGCTCGGCGTGCCGGACAATCTCTTGCGCGCCTCCTACGTGGAAGGCTTTACCACCTGCGGCAAACCCAACTGCGCCTGCGGCCGCGGCCAGCGGCATGGCCCTTTTTATTATCTGACCGCCAATCTGAGCCCCGGCCATATCACCAAGCTGCAGCTCAAAACCCCCGCCCAGTAGCAAGCCGCCCAGCAGGGCGTCGGCGGCTATCAGGCCCACTTGGAGCGCCTGGAAGAACTCTCGCAAATCAACACCGAACTGCTCCGGCGGGGCGAACCGCTGGTCCGATGAACCGCCCTGACTTTGCCGAACTGAGCCGGTTTGTGACCTATGCGCAGAAGCGCTTCAAGCTGCCCTTGCTGGCGGGCGGTTTCGCCGATGCCCGGCCGCAGCCGCAGATTCCCTCCCGGGCGGTGGGCTTGAGCCTGCTCTTGGGCGAGGTGGCGCAGATTCAAGGCTTCCTGCCCTTGCAGGCCGAAACCCAACTGCCCCAGTGGCAGCGGTGGGTGGGCTACGCCCATCCCAAGTAGCCACTCCACCCGTCCACTCAAATCCGATTTTTTCAAGTAGCGCAATCCGTTCACTAGATAGCTTGTTACGACCGTAATCAACGCGCTGGGAACTGACCCACCGTGCAAGCTTCTTGTTTTCCTTCCAATTCAGAGGGACGAAGCAATTGCCAATCCAAGGAGCCAGGACCGGAGGATTTCGTTGCTGATCTTGGTGGTTCGGGAACACTGGTCCAGGGTGATGGAGCCAAAGGAATTCTCACTGCGGATCACGTGCTCGACGAGCTACCTGAATTTTTCGGCCTTGTTTTGCCGACGCCCACCGGAGAAAGGCACCAACAAACAATAGTTCAGGCCGCGAGGAGGATTCGAGTTGCTCGCGGGCCTGAGCAATCCAAGGGGCCAGACCTCGCACTGATTGTGCTGTCCCCCGTGGATGCCACCAAACTTGAGGCGCAGGGAGGGGTCTTCTACAACTTGGCTGTTCGGCGCGCCCGAATGCTCGACCAACCGCCTCGTTTGGATAAGCGCTCTGCGCTGATTTTTTGCGGCACGGTTGGCGAGTGGACTCGCGATATAATGCCACTGCAAGGGTTCGAGCGGGCAAAAAATTTTCGCGGCACCTTTGGCCCAGTAGTCCTCGCATCACAGCGTCAAGATGGACCGCATGATTACCTCTCAGTCGAAGTGATACACGAGGGAGACTACACGGGTCCAGAGAGTTTCAAAGGATGCAGCGGAGGCAGTCTTTGGCACGTTGATCTCAAAAGAAACGCTGAAGGGGCCGTTGTAGTTGGCGATCCACTTCTTTGCGGCGTTCCTTTCTACGAATCTTGGAACGATGGCGGCCGAGGGCTTATCGAGTGCCACGGCAGCAGAAGCGTATACGAAGTTGCTGTTGATGCCCTCCAAGGCTGGCGGCGCAATGTGGATTTGCATGAAGACGAGTCATAGACCGAACCTGAGAGTCGCACTGTTGTTTAGTCTGCTTGGTGTGTCTCCGGCGCGAGCTGACGCCCCGCCTGAAATAGTGGTCGCGTGGGGGTCGAATTCATATGGCCAAACGAATGCGCAACCCGGGTTGGTAAATGTGGTTGCTGTCGCCGGTGGTGGCGATTACAGCCTCGCTTTGAAAAGCGATGGTAGTGTCGTTGCTTGGGGAGATGGCCGATACGGCCAGACTTCGGTACCGTCGGGGTTGACAAACGTGGTAGCGGTTTCGAGCGGCCAATTCCACAACCTGGCGCTTAAGTCGGACGGGGCAATAGTCGCTTGGGGAAGCGGCGGCAACGGCCAGACAAACATCCCACTTGGTCTGTCGAATGTAGTGGCGGTTGCGGCAGGCGGCGTGCATAGCTTGGCTTTGACGGCAGATCGCACCGTTGTCGGATGGGGAGCAAATGGTTCTGGCCAAGCGACTGTACCGCCTGATCTGACCAACGCCATAGCGATCGCGGGCGGATACTACCACAGTTTAGCGTTGACTACGACAGGCCGCGTGTGCGCTTGGGGATCTGGTAGTTCGACAAACGTTCCCGAGGACTTGTCGAATGTGGTAGCAATTGCGGCTGGGAGTTTCCACAACTTGGTACTTAAGTCGGACGGCACCGTAGTTTCGTGGGGGAGCAACAGTTATGGGCAGACCAACGTGCCCGCGAATCTGTCAAACGTCACGGCTGTTGCAGCGGGATGGGATCACAGTCTAGCACTCCGCGCCGACGGTGAGGTAGTATCGTGGGGGGACAACTCGTACGGACAGACCAATGTGCCTCCGGCTGCTAGGAGGGTGGGAACAATCGCGGCGGGCAGCTATCACAGTTTGGTTGCGGTTCTTCTGCCAGTCATTTTAACCAAAGTTCCTGCCGCAATCTGGCTGGTTGCTGGGGCGAACACCAACTTGAGTGTCTCTGTTTCGTCAGGGGGGCCTTCCAATTACCAGTGGTCGTTGAATGGGGAGCCTGTCCTGGGAGCAAACGAAACCAACTTTGTCATCGGCAATTTCGGTCTTGCTAAGGCGGGCGCATACTCGGTGACAGTTTCTAACCGATACGGACTTGCGACCGCAGTCAGTGTTGTCCAACTCACCAACAGTCCTATCATTTTGGTGGACGGCATAAATGTCGGCGGCGGTGCAATCACGCGTTTCGACTCCACTCAAATTACCATGACAAACACCGGCTCCGGAGCGGCGATATATTTCACGCTCGATGGCAGCTCGCCAGACTTCACCGACATCCCTTACACCGGTCCGTTCACGCTCACGAGCAGCGCCACGATTCGCGCCATCGCTTACAACGCCGCTTACACGGATTCGGCGGAAGCCGCGCCGATCACCGTGCAGATTGCGCCGACGTATCCGCTCGCGGCCAGCACGCCCGGCGGCGGCAGTGTCAGTGTTTCCCCGGCAGCTTACAGCGACGGCAATCGTTACGTCAGTAACACGGTCGTCACGCTCACGGCCACGCCGGCCAGCGGCTGGTCGTTCCTGCACTGGACGGGCGACAGCAGCGAGACCACCAACGTCACGACGGTGTTGATGGATCGCCCGCGCGCGGTGCAAGCGGTGTTCGGCACTTCGTTGAACCTGTTCACGAACGGGAACGGCCAGTTGTTGTTGAATCCGGCCACTGGTCCTTACGCTTTCGGCTCGACCGTCCAACTCACGGCTTTGCCCGCGCCCGGGGCGTATTTCTTCGGCTGGGCGGGCGCGGCGAGCGGGTTCAGCAATCCCTTGTTCATCACGGCCACGAACGCGTCCGGCCTCACGGCGTTGTTTGGCGCGTTGAACGCCAGCCAAGTTTCGCTCACGGTCCTGCCGAACGGCAACGGCACGGTGTCGGTCAGTCCCGGCAAAAACGTTTATACCAACGGCGAGACGGTGACGTTGACGGCCTGGCCCGGCGCGAACCAGCGCTTCGCGAATTGGAGCGGCGATGCTTCGGGCAATTTGAATCCGCTCCAACTCACGCTCACCGCGAGCCAGGTCATCACGGCGAACTTTGTTCCCGGCGCGGCGACGAATCCGCCGGTGATCACGCAGCCGCCGTTGAGCCGGACGTTGAGCGCGGGGGCGAACACGCTGCTCTCGTTCGCGCTCACGGGCGACGGGCCGTTCGCGTATCAGTGGCGCTTGAACAGTTCACCGCTCTCCGGCGCGACGAATCCGGCATTGAACTTGATCGGCATTTCTTCATCCGAAGCCGGCCGATACGACGTGGTGGTGATTGGAGCGGGCGGCTCGGCTACCAGCGCCCCCGCGTCTGTCGCCTTGCTCGGATTGGAAATGGTGTTGAGCAGCGGGCCACATCTGCCGTTGCTGACTCTGGACTGCGCCCCGGGAACGAGTTTTCAGCTTGAGTACTCGTGGGATTTGTCGCCGACCAACTGGAATCTGCTCGCGCCGGTGACGTTATCCGGCAACCGGCTTTACTACGTGGACTCGCCGGACACGAATGATTTCAGACGATTCTATCGGGCCGTGCCACAGTAGCGTTCCCATCGCCGCCGGATTTGACCAGGGGATTGACGAGTTCAAAAAAATGATTCGTGAGGCGGTGGAAGAAGCCGCCGGTTAACGCCGAGCCCGCCGAGCACGCGGAGGTTCGCGGAGGAGGGAAAGTGAACTTCGCAATACCATTCACCATCCCCGTACGCCGCGAGGATGTTCCGGCGCGGCTGCGCCGCGGTGAGTCTCCGCGCTGAATTTCTCATCCGACCGAAAATTCGACAAAAAATACCCATTGGCATCCGCCCGCCGACCTGCTACATACACCATCCGCTTCAAACCGAAAGCGGGCGAACCTTTAACCAAGAACGATTTTATGGCACAGCATCGTAGTCTGCGCGCGGCGGCCAAGTTGGGCGGCAAGCGCAATGTCCTCAAACGTTTCGAGCGCGTCGAAATCCTCAAGAAGCGCGGCCAGTGGAAGGACGGCGACCGCATCACCGGCCTGCGCAAAACCAAACCCGATGTGTGACGTGTGACGGGTGGCGGGTGACGGGAGTTCCCGCTTCTCGTCACCCGACACTCGACACTCGGCACTTCTCGTGGTTCGTTTGCAAAAATTCCTCGCCGAAGCGGGCGTGGCGTCACGTCGCGCCGGGGAGCAACTCATCCTGGCCGGGCGCGTGGTGGTGAACGGCAAGCCGGTTCGCGTCCTCGGCACAAAGGTTGACCCCGAACACGACCAGGTGAACGTGGACGGCCAGCCGATCCGCGCCCAACGCAAGCTTTACCTGGCCCTGCACAAGCCGCGCGGCTGCGTGTGTTCGCGCGCGGACGAGCACGGGCGGGCGACAATCTACGAATTGCTGCCGAAAGAGTGGCAAACGGTTTACTCGGTGGGGCGTCTGGATTTCGCCAGTGAGGGATTGCTTTTCCTGACCAATGATGGAGAATTCGCCCTGCGGCTGACCCACCCCCGCTATGGCGTGCGGAAGAAGTATGTGGCCACGGTCGAGGGGCGCGTGGACGCGGCGATGCTCCGGCAGTTCACGAGCGGCGTGTGGCACGAGGGCGAACAGCTCAAGGCCGAACGCGCGTGGCTCGTGACCGAGGGCAAGGCGCAAAGCGTCGTGGAACTGGAACTGGCCGAGGGCAAGAACCGTGAAGTGCGACGGCTGTTTGAGTCGCAGGGCCTGAAGGTCAAGCGACTCGTGCGGACGCAGATTGGAAAAATCAAGCTCGGCGAACTAAAACCGGGCCGATGGCGGACATTGACACAACCTGAGATTAAAACTCTACTTTCCTGAGCTATGAAAACAAATGTTTGGCTGACTCTCACCGCAATGCTGGCGACGAGCGCGCTCGCGCAACAAGTGACGAACCCTCCTGCCACCACGCCCGCACCCGCGCCGGCACCTGCAGTCATGACCCCGGCGCCGGCAACCGCCCCGCCGGCGACTGTAATACCGAAACAGAAGGCTGCGAAGCCCGCGCCCGCCGCGCCGCTGCCAGCACTGGAAGAAAAACCGGTTTCCCTGTCGCCCGGCCCGGCGAAAATCACCGGCAACAACGTGAACCTCCGCGGCAAAGCCACGATCTTCAGCGAAGTCGTCAAGCACTTGAACTCCGGCGACAGTGTGACGGTGATTGAACAGGTCATCCGGGAAAAACCCAAAGCTGGCGAGCCGACGCAGTGGGCCAAGATTGGTATTCCGCCGGATGTTCGTGTGTGGGTTCACGCCTCATACATTGACGCCACGAACAAAGTCGTTTTACCCAAGAGGCTCAATGTCCGCACTGGCCCGGGCGAAAATTACAGCGTCGTCGGGGTGCTCGAACAAGGCGCGCCAGTGAAAGAGCTCTCGACGAAGGGCAATTGGATCGAAATCGAATCGCCGGCGGATGCCTACGCCTTTGTCGCCGCGATATATTTGAAGCAGGAAGGGGCAGCCGCCGCGGTGCCGCCCGTGGTCTCGATCGCCCCGCCGGTGACCGAACCCGCGCCCACGCCGGCGGTCGTTCCCGAACCGGCCCCCGTTGTGGCGACGACCACCGAAGCCCCGACCCCGACCCCCGTGCCGACGGCGACACCGGCGCCACCCGCCGTTGCGCCTGCGCCCGAACCTGAACCCGCGCCGCCACCGGCTGAAGAGCCGCCGCCCCTGCGCATCGTGCAACACGAAGGCGTCGTCAAAGGCACGTGGAGCATTCAAGCGCCGACGAGGTTTGCGCTGGTTGATCCCAATTCGGGCAAGACGGTGAATTACCTTTACACCAGTTCGACCAACCTCGACCTGCGACGCTACAAAGGCCTCCGCATCATCGTAACGGGCGAGGAAGGCCTGGACGAACGTTGGAAGAACACGCCGGTCATCACTATTCAGCGGATTCAAGTCGTCCAGTAATGGCGCCCGCGAACCTCATTGACGGCCGCGCCATCGCCGCGCAAATCCTGGGCGAACTGACGCAACGCGTCGCCGCGCTCAAGGCCCGCGGCGTCCAACCGGGCCTCGCGTTCGTGCGCGTGGGCGAAGACCCGGCGTCCAAAGTTTACGTGGGCCGCAAAGAAAAGGCGTGCGCCGAGCTTGAAATTTTTTCCGAAACCCACGTCCTGCCCGAAGCCACAAGTGAAAAGAATTTGCTCGCGTTGCTCGCGCGACTCAACGCCGACGCACAGGTGCACGGAATTTTGGTGCAAGCGCCGTTGCCGCGGCAAATCAATCAGGCCACGGTTTACTCGACGGTGCTGCCACAAAAGGACGTGGACGGTTTTCATCCGGTGAACGTGGGCAAGCTGATGCTCGGCGACGCGGGCGGTTTCCAGCCCTGCACCCCGGCGGGCATCCGCGAGTTGCTGGCGCGCTCGAACGTGACAATGGACGGCGCGGAAGTCGTGGTGCTCGGTCGCGGCAACATCGTCGGCAAACCGATGGCCGCCATGCTCTGCCAGAAAGAGAAGCATGCGAACGCCACGGTGACGATCTGCCACTCGGCCACGCGCGACATCAAGGCGCACTGCCGCCGCGCGGACATTTTAATCGCGGCGATGGGGGTGGCGGAGTTCGTGAAGGCGGACATGGTGAAACCCGGCGCGGTGGTGGTTGACGTGGGCGTGAACCGCGTGAACGATCCGACCGCAAAAAGCGGTTCCCGGTTGGTGGGCGACGTGGATTTCGCGAACGTGCAACCCATCGCCGGTAAAATCACCCCTAACCCCGGCGGGGTCGGCCCGATGACGATTGCGATGTTGATGCAGAATACGGTGCGGGCGGCGGAATTGGCCACGTCTCATTAACCCCTGACTTTAGCTTTAGTCGGGTGTGAGAAAACAAAGCCTGGCGAAACCATTTTGACGGTTTCAACCCGGGTCATCGCAAACCCGTTGAAACGGTTGTTGCCGCGCCGGCCCAGTGTCACCCCGCTGAAGCGGGGTGCTAATGAGAGACTGAAATAGAGAAACATGAAAGAAATGACAAACGCATGAACGCCACCCGAATTCTCCCCGACCTCCAATGCTCGCTCGTGTGCGAAGAAGTCCGCCAGGAAGCAAATGGAAATTTCTTCCTCATCGGCGTGATCCATTTCGTGCGGGTGCCCAAACTGCCGGTCGTGGCGCTGCGGCTGTTAGTGTTCAATCGCTGGACGGCGGGCGTGGGTCAGTTCACGGAAAGCGTGCGGCTCATCGCGCCGGACCAGACGACGGTGCTGCGCAAGGCCGAGGTGAAATTTGCGTTAAAAGACGCGGCGCTGAGCACGACGAACGTCACGGTGCTGCAGCAGGTGGAATTCAAGGCGGCGGGCGCTTATTTCGTCGAGGTGCTGGTGGACGACGTGATGAAGCTGCGCTACCCGCTGCCGATCATCCTCGCACCACCACCGGAGCCGCCGCCGCAACCGCCTCAGCCGACGGCAGGGGAAAAGCCCGCTGCATAAGTTGAAATCGCCCTCTCCCCCCTCCACTCCCCTCACCCCCGCCCATTTGGGCGAGGGGGGAGGTTTGGAGGGGGGAGAGGGCCACAAGTTCCCGTCTCGTCAATCTTCCGCGACAACTTCCGACGGAGTCGCTAAACTCCGGCCGTGGCTTCTCTCCAATCATTGCCATCCGCTTGGGAACCGCTGACGCCGCGGGGCGTAGCGACATTCGCGCGGGCCAGTTCGGGCCGTTTGTTCGTCGCGCAATTACTCGTCGCGCTCATCGTGGCGGCGGCGGTCGTGTGGTTTTTGCACGACGCTTGGTATCCCACGGTGCGGGCGGCCATCGAGCAGTTGCCGGACGAGGGAGAAATTCATTTCGGCAAACTGGATTGGCGCGGTGAGTCGCCACGCCTGCTGGCGGAGGGAACTTTCCTGGCGTTCAGCGTGGATTTGGAACACGCCAGTGACCGGCGCTCGCCGGCGCACGTGGAGGTCGAGTTCGGAAAGGAAACTTTCCTCGTGCAATCGCTGCTGGGCTACGCCGAGGGGCGGTATCCGGCAAAATGGATTGTCGCGTTCAATCGCAAGGAATTAGAGCCGTGGTGGGGCGCGTGGCAGCCGGCGCTGCTGGCGGTCGCGGCGGCGGCGGCGGTCGCCGGATTGCTGTTGGCGTGGCACGCACTGGCGACGGTTTACGCGCTGCCGGTCTGGCTCGTGGCATTCTTTACGAACCGTGATTTGAAACTGCACGAGTGCTGCCGGCTGGCCGGCGCGGCGCTGCTGCCGGGCGCGCTGTTGATGGCTGCGGGGATTTTGCTCTACGATTTCGGCGCGCTGGATTTGGTGGGCCTGGGTTTCGTCACGGGCGGACATTTATTGCTCGGCTGGATTTATCTTTTCACCAGTCTTTTGTTTGTCTCAAAAAATACCAAGGCGGCGTCCACGCGGAAAAATCCGTTTGCCACCCCCGACAAAAAATGAAACGCGCTCCGCGGGTCCATCGCGCCATTGCGCGGCGCGGCCGGTTTGTTTAGGCTCGCGCCATGATTTCGTTCCGGCTGATACGCACTGCGCTGGCGCTGATGGGCAGCGCGGCGTTGTGTGGATGTTTTCCGTCCGGGCAGGGTCAATCCGACCAGGAGAAGGAGCCGCATTTCCAGGCCGGTCGCGCGCGGGTCAACTCCATGGATTACACCGGCGCGATCGAGGCGTTCGAGAAGGCACTGGAAGTCAACCCGCATTCGGCCGCCGCACATTTTGAACTGGGCTGGTTGTTCGCGGACAAAGACCCAAATCCGGCGGCGGCCATTTATCACTACGAGCAATACCTGAAGCTTCGGCCGGCTGCCGAAAACGCGGAAACCATCAGGCAGCACATTTTCCGGTTGAAGCAGGACCTGGCCAAGGCCGTGTTGCCGTTGCCCTCCACGCCGGGCGTGCAGCGTGAACTGGAGCAACTGGCCGAGGATAATCGCCGGTTGCGCGACGAGGTGGAGAAGTGGCGGGCGTATTATGCCAGTCGCGGCGCGGGGCCGACCAATTCGCTGGGTGGCGCGAGCGTGGGCGGGCGCACACAGCCGCCGGGCGGTGGCGCCCAAGTAGTTTCAGGCGGCGGGGAACAGCGACCCCAGGTTCCGACTGGCCGGTCCGGCGGCAGCGCAGGGGGAATCGCCGCGCCCCGCACACACAAGGTTCAGGCGGGCGAAACCCCCTCGGCCATCGCAAAAAAATACGGTGTGAAGCTGGAGGCGCTGATGGCGGCGAATGCGGGTCTGAATCCGAACCGTTTGAAAATAGGCCAGTCGCTGAACATTCCCGTGCCGTGAGCGGCTCCGACCAACCGGACGCAAACCTGAGTTTCGCTCGAACAACCTCGACCGGTGACGGTCTAGCGTTGGAGAAAGTCATGGAAACCCTTGAATAGCAGTCGGAAATAGGGCGCATTGGTCGCGGCCGATGTATAAACGAAGCGTTAGGGGCGTTCGCGTGGCCGATATGGCAGGAAAATGGCGGGAAATGCTTGCTATCTGGTTGATATTACTGTTCTGTGGAATCCGATCCATCTATGAAAATAGTCGAAGATTTGTTTGACACGGGTTACATTTTTCCGGTAAACAACTACTGATATTTCTTGAAGGCCGCCTTTTTTGGTGGGCCGGTTGAATGGGTAAACGACTTTATGAAACGAATATATGTGTCTCTCGGAGTGGCCGCCCTTGGCGTGGCCGCTATTCAAACCGCTCAAGGACAATCTGCCGCCCCTTCGAAATCGTGGAGTGTGGCCGCGTCGTTGCGCGGGTTTTACGACGACAATGTCAACGCTGGCAGCGGTGACAACCGGCTGGGCAGTTTCGGATTCGAAGTCAGCCCGACCCTCGCTTTCAACCTGCCGCTGGAACAGACCGACGTTGCCGCCAGCTACACCTACGCGTACAAATGGTATGAGAAGGTGATCAATGGAACGGCTGACCATGACGATCAGACGCACACTTTCGGCGCGCAGTTGAGACACGGCTTCAGCGAGCGGCTGACCATGGCCGTGCAGGACTCGTTTGTCATCGGCCAGGAACCAGACGCGCTTCGAGTCATGAACAGCGCACTTGGGACGTTTCAACGCATTTCCGGAGATAACATCCGCAATTATGGGTCCATCGTTTTCAATGCACAGATTACACGTCCATTCGGGATTGAAGTGGGCTACGCCAATGCGCTTTATGACTATGACGACGACCTGAACTACGGTTCCCGGCTGGACCGGCTTGAGCACACAGTCCACCTTGACGGGCGGTGGGCCATTCAGCGAGATACGGTGGGAATCATCGGGTATCAATGGAGCTTGGTGGATTACACGGCCGACCTGCAAATTGGCGAGTACTTCACGTTCAAACCCGGCCCGCCACCCCTGCTGATTTCAAATCCGATCTACAGCGACGACCGGAACAGCCTTTCGCACTACGGTTACGTTGGGTTGGAGCATACGTTTCGGCCGGACTTGACAGGGAGCCTCCGAGGCGGTGTTCGTTACAGTGATTACTACAACTCTCCCTTTGAAGAAACGAGCATTTCACCTTATTTTCTAGGCAGCCTCCGCTGGACCTACGCGAAGGAGAGCTTTCTGAATGTCGGGGTTTCGTATGATCAGAGCGCAACCGACCAGTTCAGTGTGGCGGCGGACAGCATCACGACTGGCGCGGACTCGGCCGTGGCTTATGTCTCCCTCACGCATCGGATCCTGCCCGACCTGTTCGGCAGTATGATCGGCAATTTCCAGTATTCCACCTTTAATGGCGGCTCGTATGATAATAAATCCCAGCGTTATTATGGATTTGGCGTGAATCTGGAATACCGGTTTAATCGCCATGTTTCGGCCAACGTGGGTTACAACTACGACCGGCTGGATTCCGACGAGGGGACGAGCCGGGGGGATTTTGATCGCAACCGGGTTTACCTCGGCGCCACGTTTGTTTACTAATCTGACTCAAGCTTGAACGGGGGCTGGGTCGTTTGACTGGCCCCTCTTTTTTTTTAACTATGGACCCTCTAAAAACACAACCCTCGCAGGAAGTAAAACTCCACTTTCTGGATTATTGGCGCATCATCCGCATCCGCAAGACCGTCATCCTCGCCGTCTTTCTGCTGGTCGTCATTACCGCCACGCTGGTGACTTTCATTTTGCCGGAATCGTACGCCAGTGTCGCCCGCATCAAGGTTGAGCGCAACGCGTCGGATATCCAGGGTTTCACCGAGGGGCAGGGCAGCAGCCGCGGGTACGATCCCTATTTCATCCAGAACGAATTTGAGGTCATTCAATCAGAGAAAGTTTTGGGCAAGGTCATCGACGCGCTGGATTTGAACACCGCGTGGGGATTGAAATACCAAAACGGCCAAAAACTCAGGACCACCGAAACCATCGTGCTCCTGAAGGGCCGCATGGCCCTGCGCCCCGTCCGCAACACCAGCTTCATTGAGATTCGCGCTTTCAGCGAGGACCGGGACGAAGCGGCCAAAATCGCCAACGCCATTGCGGAAGAATATAAAGCTTACCGCATGCAACAGCTCCTAAGCTTGACCACCGGCGGCATCAAGGCTTTGGAAGATCGCTACCTGGAACAGGAAACCAAGATTCGCAAGGTGCAGGAGCAGGCCGAAGAACTGCGCAAGAAGCTGGGACTTAACGACCCGGATGTCAGTGGAACGAGCTTCCAACCGCTGCTCGAGAGTGAAGCGTTGCGCCGATTTGAACAGCTTCGCATCGAGAGTGAAATGCGTTACATCGGCCGGCAGGAACTCGTCAACAAGTTGAAACCTTTGCCCCGGGACCAGCTCAAACAGGTGCTGCCCACCACGGTCAACGATCCAATCTTGACCACCAGCCTTGGTGAACTCAACCTCGCCGAACAGAAGTTCGTGTCCCTGCAAAAAGATTTTGCCCCCGAGCATCCTGAATACATCCGTATCAAAGGTCAGCTGGACACGCTCAATAAGCAGATCAACGATCGGATTGACGGCATCATGATCGGCCTTGAGAACTCGGTGGCCACCGCCAAAGCCGAGGTGGACAACCTGGTCAAATCCGTCGAGGGAGCCAAGCGACTGGATATGGAAAAGGCGGAGCAGAGCCGCCCCTACTTCGACAAGAAGCGCGAACTGGAAAACCTGCTGGGCTTCCGCCGGATCCTCGAAATGAAAATCGCTTCCGAGAAAATTGACGTGGAATTGCCCAAGACCCTGATGGTCGAAATCACGGACCGCGCCCAGCCCGGCTTGCGGCCCGTGCGCCCAAACAAACCTCTCAACATCGCCCTCGGCATCGTCATCGGTCTGGTCGTCGGTGTCGGCCTTGCCTTTTTCATTGAATACCTCGACACGAGCGTGAAAACCATTGATGACGTCGAACGCTCTTTACAATCGCCGGTCCTCGGCGTCATTCCGCAAAATATTGGTTTGCTGTTTGACGAAGGCGGGGAAAGCCCCCACGCCGAAGCCTACCGCGTCCTGCGCACCAACGTGCTCTTCGCGCGCAAGGACGACAAGCTCACCACCGTCGCCGTTGTCAGTGCGGGCGCGGGCGAAGGTAAATCCACCACCGTCCTCAACCTGGCTACGGTCTTTGCCCAAAGCGGCCAGCGCATCCTGATCGTGGACTCGGACCTTCGCCGCCCCACCATCCACAA
Organism: Verrucomicrobiota bacterium; assembly: GCA_025457745.1. Lineage (GTDB taxonomy): Bacteria > Verrucomicrobiota > Verrucomicrobiia > Limisphaerales > JADLHS01 > JALOTT01. Next base: position 3,094 of record JALOTT010000003.1, on the reverse strand, counting down.
GATGCTGGGCGTGACCAACAACTTGGGACTGACCAATTTCCTGCTTCGGCAGAACCCCCTCGAAGAAGTCATCCAGACCACCGCCATCCCCGGGCTGGATTTCATGGCCAGCGGCAAATTGCCCAGCAGTTCGCTCGCCATCCTCAGTTCCGCCCAGATGAAAGACCTCGTCAGCGAACTCAAGCAGCGTTATGATTTTGTGCTTTTTGACTCGCCGCCCATCATGGGCGTCAGCGACGCGTCCATTCTGGCCAGTGAAGTGGACCTCACGCTACAAGTCATCCAGTACCGCCGCTACCCACAGCCGATGAACATCCGCGCCAAGCAGATGGTCGAGAAAGTCGGCGGCAACCTCATCGGCATCGTCCTCAACAACATCAACATGTCGCAGGACGAAAGCTACTACTACTACAGCGGCTACTACCACGACTACTATTCCAAGAACGAGGAAACGGCCAGGACTGCTCCTGCCGGCAAAGACGCCGGCGCCAAGGATAAGGCCGGGATCAAACAAAAGTATTAATTGCCACACATAGGGTTCACGAGGATACACGCAATGAAATTCATGTCTGAAAAAATTCTGGCTGCCGCCTTTGGCTTGCTTGGGGCGGGAATGTTCCTGCTTTCCGGTTGTGCCACGACATCCGATCCGTTGTTCGCTTCCGATGCGATCATCTCCCCGGCTGCTGCGGGAGACCCCGCCAATCCTCCGACTTTTACACCCACCGGCGGCGTCATTTTTCAAGTTGGTGATCTGGTCATCGTCACCTTCTCCGATACGCCGGATCCGATTCAGCCCCATGAAGAACGGATCAAGGACGACGGCACCATCACTTTGCCTCTCATTGGTGCCGTCAAAGCCGTTGGCAAGTCGCCGGGTGATTTGCAGAAGAAAATCCACGAAAGCTACGTGCCCAAGTATTTCGTCCGGCTGACGGTCACCGTAAAATACCAGACACAGGAATTGTCTTACTCCGTTCTCGGAGAAGTGAACCAGCGCGGACCAAAGCCGTACTTGGGGCTTACGACTCTCACAAAAGCCATCGGCGCGGCCGGAGGATTGACGGACTATGCCAACAAACGGAAGATCCTGTTGACGCGCGCCAATGGCACCAAGATCAAGGTCAATTACAAGAAAGCCATCGAAGATCCCCAGTCTGATCCCCAGATTTTCCCGGGCGATTCAATCAATGTGTACCGGAGCCTCTGGTAGATGATTCAATTTCAAGTTCTGACCGGCAAACAGGCGGGCGCTCGATGGGTGGCCCGCCGTTTTCCTGTACGGGTCGGTCGTGCCGCCGCCAACGATCTGCGGCTCGAGGAAGACGGCGTTTGGGACCGGCACTGCGTGTTGAACTTCGACCCAGCGGAAGGATTCATCCTGACCGCCCAACCAGACGCGCTCCTGACCGTCAACCAGGAACCAACCCGGAGCATCCGCCTGCGCAACGGCGACGCCATCGCGATGGGCTCGGCCCGCCTCCAATTCTGGCTCAACGAAACCCCGCGGCGCGGCCAGCGGCTGCGCGAGGGGTTCGTCTGGACGCTCGTCGTCGTCATCTGCCTGACGGAAGTCGCCCTCGTTTACTGGCTTCTGCGGTAGGGCGCGTCACTCCGTGCGCACCGCGGTTCCGGCAATCCGCCCGCCCGTTCAAAATCAATGCCGGAAATGCCTCACACCCGTGAACGCCATCGCCACGTTCCGCTCATCCGCCGCCGCGATCACCTCCGCGTCGCGCACCGAACCGCCCGGTTGAATTACCGCCGTGGCGCCCGCCTCCGCCGCCGAGATCAATCCGTCCGGGAACGGAAAAAAAGCGTCGCTGCACACGGCACTGCCTTTGAGTGAAAGTTTCGCCTCGCCCGCCTTCCAAACCGCGATGCGGCTCGCGTCCACGCGGCTCATCTGCCCCGCGCCCGTGCCAAGCGTCCGATCCGTGCCGCAGTAAAGGATCGCATTTGACTTGAGATGTTTCACCACGCGCCAACCGAACAGCATCGCCTTGAGTTCCGCGGCCGAAGGCGCACGTTTCGTGACAATTTTCAAGTCGGCGGTGCTCGTGATTTTCAGGTCGCGCTGCTGCAACAGAAATGAATCCGCGCCGACGCTGCGCATGTCCCATGGCTGCGCCGTCGTGGGACTCTTCACAATTTGCAACAGGCGCAGGTTTTTTTTCTTCTGCAAAACCGCCAGCGCCTCCACCGTGAATTCCGGCGCGACAATGACCTCGCTGAAAATCTCCGCGATAGCCTCGGCGCACCCGCCATCGAGCGGCCGGTTCACGGCGATAATGCCACCGAACGGTGCTTGCTTGTCCGTCGCAAACGCCTTGTCCCATGCCTCGCGCAAGTTCGTGCCTTGTCCCACCCCGCACGGATTGGTGTGCTTGAGGATGGCCAGCGTCGGCGGATCGTCGCGAAACTCGCTGATGAGCGCGGTCGCGGCGGTGAGGTCGAGGATGTTGTTGTAGGAAAGTTCCTTGCCGTGGAGTTGTTTGAAAAAATCGTGGAACTTGCCGTAAAGCGCGGCCATCTGGTGCGGGTTCTCCCCGTAGCGCAACGGCTGGGTAAGCAGCGCGGAAATCGTGAGCGATGCGGGCAGCGCGTTCTTGTCCGCGGAAAATTCCCTTTGCAGATGCGCGGCGATGGCCGCGTCGTAGGCAGCCGTGCGCGCGAAAACCTTCGACGCAAGCTTGCGGCGCAACTCCAGCGTGGTGTTGCCGGTTTCGCCGATCTGCTTCGCCGCTTCAGCGTAATCCGCCGGGTCAACGATGACCGTGACGCTGTCGTGATTCTTCGCGGCGCTGCGCAGCATGGAAGGCCCGCCGATGTCAATGTTCTCGATGGCGTCATGCAACGACACGTTTGGCTTCGCGACGGTGGCTTCGAACGGATAAAGATTCACCACGACCAGGTCAATCGCTGTGATGCCGTGCTGTTTGATGGCGGCTTCATGCGTGGCATTGCCGCGAATGTAAAGCAATCCACCGTGGACTTTCGGGTGCAACGTCTTCACGCGACCATCGAGCATTTCGGGAAAGCCCGTGTGTTCGCTGATGTCCTTCACCACCAGTCCCGCGTCGCGCAGGGTTTT
>JALOTT010000158.1 GCA_025457745.1 Verrucomicrobiota bacterium | reverse complement strand
GACGGAACGAACTGGTCACCACTGGGTTCGGGCATGAACAATCGGGTCCGCGCGCTGCTCGTGGTCGGCAGCGATCTCTACGCGGGAGGGGATTTCACCACCGCGGGAGGAGTGAGTGCGAACCGCGTCGCAAAGTGGAACGGAGCGAACTGGTCGCCATTGGATGCAGGGACCAATGCAAGCGTCTACGCACTGACCGCGGACGGCAGCGACCTTTACGTGGGAGGCGCATTCACCACCGCCGCTGCTGTCACCGCCATGTACGTTGCCAGGTGGAACGGCACGAGCTGGGCGGCGTTGGGTTCGGGCACAAACGACGACGTCTATGCCTTGGCGGTGGTGGGCGATGATCTCTATGCCGCCGGCACGTTCACGAACGCGGCGGGCGTGCCGGCCATGGGAATTGCCCGATGGAACGGGGCGGTCTGGACGGCGTTGGGAAGCGGCCTCTCGAACGCCGCGCCACGATCGGGTGATGGGCATGCGTGGTGTCTGGCATCAGACGGCACGAACCTGTACGTCGGCGGCGTGTTCAACACCGCCGGGGGCGTGCCGGCGAACAACCTGGCCAGGTGGGATGGCGCCGGCTGGGCGGCGGTGGGCGGCGGGATAGGGACGGTTTCCGGTGGCGAGGTGGTGGATATCCTGATTGAGGGCAAGCATATCTATGTTTGCGGCTGGTTCACCAACGCCGGAAGCGTCCTGGCAACCAACGCGGCCAGGTGGGATGGCACCAATTGGATCGGGATGGGCCGGGGATTCCCGGTGGATAACGGCGGGGTTCGTAAACTGGCTCGATCCGGCAACACTCTCTATGCTGGCAGATCTTACTCCATCTCCGGGTCCATTCATTCCCACGCCATTGCCTGGTGGAACGGAGCTGCGTGGGAAGAGCTGGGGGGCGGAGTCACCGAAGGCGGCGGCGATACTTCGGTTCTTGGCCTGGCGGTCGGCCCGGCCGGGAAGCTTTATGTGGGAGGCAGGTTCGACCGGGTCGGCGCCAACAACCAGGCGGCCAGCCGCCTGGCGATGTGGGATGGCACAAACTGGTCCAGCATCGGCGGCATCACTGGCCGCGCGCCCTCGGGAAGCTCCGGCTATAACGGCCTGGCGCGCGCCGTGACGGTGGCCGGAACAGATGTTTACGTTGGCGGCCTCTTCAACGCCGTGGGCGATGTCGGTGCCAGACACATCGCCCGTTGGGATGGCACCAACTGGTGGCCGCTGGGCAGTGGCCTGCTGGACGAGGGGATCGCGGTGGTGTATGCCGTGGCAACCAACGGCGGCAGCGTTTACATCGGCGGGGCCTTTACGAATGCCGGAGGATTGCTCGCCAGTAACATCGCCCGCTGGAACGGCACGGCCTGGTCGGCTTTGGGCAACGGCCTCAATGGGGCGGTGTGCTCCATCGCGTTCGACGGAAACGATCTGTATGCGGGCGGCTCGTTCACCAACGCCGGCGGCGCCACCGCCAATCGCATCGCCAAATGGAATGGCAGCAGTTGGTCCGCGCTGATCAGCGGTTCGAGCAACGGCGTCAACGGCACCGTTTATTCCATCATCCGCACCGCGCCGAACACGCTTTATGTCGGCGGCGCGTTCACCAATGCCGGCGGCAGCGGTGCCAACCGGATCGCCCGATGGAGCGGGACCAGTTGGTCGCCGCTGGGCAGCGGCGCCAGCAACGGCGTCAACGGCACCGTTTATTCCATCCTCCCAATGGGATCGGGCACGCTCTACGTTGGCGGTGCGTTCACCAACGCCGGCGGGCTCCGGGCGAATGGCCTCGCCCGCTTCGACGGTTCAACGTGGGCCGAACTGGGCGGCGGCATCACCGGCAGCAACTCCACCGCGGTTCGCACCCTCGCCTATGACGGCTCGCATCTCTACGTCGGCGGAACGTTCACCAACGCCGGCGGCATGGAAGCTTGCGGACTGGCAAGATGGGACGGGGCGGCCTGGTCTTCGCTGGGCAGCGGCGTGCGCCGGGAGCCGGGTTTGGGCATATCCCTGCCAACGGTGTTCGCGCTGGGGATCAGCGGCGACGACGTTTACGTGGCCGGCAATTTTCATTATGCCGGCGAGCGGTTCTCCGGCCAATTCGGCCGGTGGAACGAGCATCGGACATTCACCGCTCCCGGTCTGGTCTGCGTGGACAGCCCTGTGGGGTCACCGGGCAATCCGTTTCAGTGCCGCGTCACGGCCAGCAGCGGTGTTGGCTATGTCGTGGAAGCCTCCACCAATCTGGCCGACTGGCTGCCGCTGGCCACCAACACCGCCAGTCCGCTCCTCCTGACCGACACGAATGCCGCCGGCCACCCGCAGCGCTTTTATCGGGGGCGAAAACTCAACTAGTCAGAAGAGGGGTCAGAGTATCAGACTTTGTGCAAATGAAATTTTGTAAATTGTTTTGAGGCGGTTTGATGGCGTCGCCTCGCTGGCGCATTGGCTTCTGGAACGGGCGTTGAGATCAAAACCGAAAAGTTAGACAGGCTCGGTTTGGCTCGGTATCCTCGGGCAGTCCAGATGACTTCAAGTGACCGAGAGACGCCGGGCGCGGAGACGACGCGAGCGCCGGCGGGATGCTTCGTCACCACGCATTGGTCCGTGGTGCTGGCGGCGGGGCACAGCGACACCCCGCGCGCCCAGGCGGCCCTCGAGAGGCTGTGTCGTGCGTATTGGTATCCTCTTTACGCCTTTGTGCGGCAGCGCGGCCATTCCATCGAGGACGCCCAGGACTTAACGCAGGAGTTTTTTGCCCGTTTGCTGGCGCACAATTGGGTGGGGAAGGCCGACCGGTGCAAGGGACGCTTTCGTTCCTTTCTGCTGATGGCCATGAATCGCTTTCTGGCCAACGAATGGGACGCGGCCAGGACCCAGAAGCGCGGCGGAGGAGTCCGCCCAGCGCCGCTGACCCTGGACACCGCCGAGACCCGCTACGCGCGCGAGCCCGCAACGACGTTGACCCCCGAACTGGCGTATGACAAGCAGTGGGCTTTGACGTTGATTGAGGAAGTGCTCCGTCGCCTGCGCGACGAGTATGAGCAAGAGGGCAAGGCCGCCCTGTTCGACGAGATGAAGCCCTGCCTGATTGGGAGCCGTGACACCCAGCCGTACGCCGCGCTGGCGGCCAGTCTGGGGATGACCGAAGGAGCCGTGAAGACCGCAGTCTGTCGTCTGCGACAGCGCTATCGGGAACGCCTCAAAGAGGAGATCGGCAACACCGTGGCAGCCCCAGAAGACGTGGACGAGGAACTCCGCCACCTCTTTCGTGTTCTGGCCCGGCGGTGAAAGGCAGCCGATGATGGCGGGAAGCGGCATGGCAACACGGCTAACTCGGAGGTTGGCGCCGCGCACGATTCACCGACCGGGTGTAGCCGCCGACGTCAGTCGGCGCATTCTTTGCACAGCCAAGCTGGCGCCGACTGACGTCGGCGGCTGCGCAGGCAAGTGCCCAGGTTAAGAGACGTTCCACCGGTCTAATAGTTGTGGCTGTTTGTCTGTAACCTTCCCTCCGAAATCCTTAATGTAAGGAGTGGAAGCAAAGCTATGGATACGACACGAATTTGCCCTGGCTGTAACAAACCGCTGCCGGCCAACGCCCCCTAGGGGCTTTGCCCGGAATGTCTGCTCAAGGCGGGGCTGGGCACCGGCGTGGACATCGGACTCGATACCCAGAGCCAGCCTGCCGGGGCGACAACCGGCTTCGTGCCGCCCGCGCCCGAGGAACTGGGCCGGTTCTTTCCGCAGTTGGAAATCACGCGGCTGCTGGGGCGGGGCGGCATGGGGGCGGTCTATCAGGCCCGCCAGAAGCAGCTTGACCGCGTGGTGGCGCTCAAGATTCTCCCGCCCGGCGTCAGCCAGGACCCATCGTTCGCCGAGCGATTCGCGCGCGAGGCGCGGGCGCTGGCCAAGCTGACCCACCCCCACATCGTTGCGCTCTACGAGTTCGGCCAGGCGGATGGCCTGTTCTACTTCCTGATGGAGTTTGTGGACGGCGTCAGCCTCCGGAAGCTGCTCGAGGGCGGCCGCATTTCCCCGCGCGAAGCGCTGGCCATCGTGCCCCAAATCTGCGAGGCGCTCCAATACGCCCATGACCGGGGCATTGTCCACCGCGACATCAAGCCCGAGAACATCCTCCTCAATCGGGAGGGCGAGGTCAAAATCGCCGACTTCGGCGTGGCGAAGATTATTGAAGGTAGGGCGGGCAGTCCTCTGCCCGCCGAGGGTGGCTTGCCAACTGACGACGGCGCGCACGGAGTGACGCGCCCGACCAGTGCCCTCACCGACGCGGGCAGAATCATGGGCACCCCGCAGTACATGGCCCCGGAGCAGATGGCCCATCCCCTCGCAGTGGACCATCGGGCGGACATCTACTCGTTGGGGGTGGTATTCTACCAGATGTTGACGGGGGAGCTGCCCGGCAGGCCGATCGAACTGCCCTCAAGGAAGGTGCAGGTGGACGTGCGGTTGGATGAAGTCGTCTTGCACGCGCTGGAGAAAGAGCCGGAACGACGCTACCAGCACGTGAGCGAAGTAAGGAGCGATGTGGAAACGATTGCGGCCACCCCGCCAACCTTGATTGCCGCAAGCCCGGGATCGTCATCCGCCGTGAACGAAGAGGTGTTCGCAGAAGCGCGCAGACAAGTGAAAGCGCCGGCGATGGGATTGTTCATTTCGGGCTGCCTTGAGTTGGCAACGGTCGTTGTGATCGCGGCCAGCCAACTCTTTTTGTCTCCCAAAGGCGAGCCGGGCGGGATACTTCCGTTTGTCCACCTTGCATTGTTGGCGGCCGTGTTTCTGCTTCCGAGTGTGGTTATATTCGGGGCGTCTCAGATGAAATGCCTGGCCAATCACCGTCTGGCGATCACGGCATCCATTCTCGCCATGATTCTTCCTCCGGGGTCTTTGATCGGACTGCCGTTTGGCATTTGGGCTTTGATTGTCCTGATGCGCCCGGAGGTGCGGTTGGCGTTTGAGGCGAACCGCGCGCGGAGGGCCACAGCCTCCGGAAAAGCGAAGCAGGGTGGCCGACTTGCAACCCGCCGAGTTGAGGAGGCTCAATTTGAAAAATCGGAAATCGGAAATCGAAAATCCGAAATTCCTTCGCGCTTCTCGCGCACGGCCATCTGGGGGGCGGCATGGCTGGCCTTCGCGCTGGTCTGGCCCGCTCAGAAGTATCTTGAAGCTACTGGAGTTCTCACGCCCGCAGGGTCTTCCGAACCGGGTGACGGCAAGGTGCTTTGGCTTCTGCTAAGGATGGCACCAGTCTTGGGCAGCACAGCCTTCTTTGGCACGACCATTCTCGGCTGGATCGCCGTCTCGCAAATCCGCCGCTCGGCGGGAAAACTTTACGGCCTGTGGCTGGCAATGTTTGACGGCTTGCTGCTCCCGCTGCTGGTGCTGGATGGGCTTATTGGCTGGGTAACTTATGCCATCGTGGAAGAAATTGGACGGGCGCAACACGCTGGGATGAACCCGGCAGTTCGCCTTGAAAGCGTCGTCCTCCTGACCGTCCTGATTTCGCTTGTGGTTGACTCATTGATTACCTGGAGCGTCTGGCGCGCGATAAATTCCCCTCGTAGCAGCGGACGTGAGTCCGCTCAAACTGAAACCGGGGTCGGCAAAGCAAGTCAGCGCCTCGTAACTCTGGCTGCTGCGAAGGGAAGCCAACCTTGGTTCGCCTTCTGCGTGGTCCTGGCCTTCGCGGGCACGGTCTTGTTCGGTGTGTTGTGCGAGGTATTCCGGGGCAGCGTGCCGGGCGGCTGGCTGATTGGAATCATCGTTCTCCTGGGTGGAGCATCGCCGGTGCTGGCGCTGCTCGTGAACCGATTTGCCGGCGCGGAATTTCAGCGCACCTGCTTCAAGGCCGGCGCCTGGCTCGGAATCCTCGTGGCGTTGCCGGTCATCGGCTTCGCGGCCTTCTTCCTCTTTGCGTTGACGCAGCAACGCGGTGGTTGGAATCCCGCGTCGGATGAGGCGGTGGTTGTGCCACTCACTTGGTTAGGGGCATTGCTGCTGCCGGTCTGCACCTGGCGACTCTGGCGCGCGGTCAGTTCTCCTGCGAGCGAGACAGAACCCCACCCTCCGGCTCGACCGCGGTGGTGGCTCAAGAGAATTGCTTTCAGCCTGGCCCTGGTCTTGGCGCTGGCGGGCGGGGCGGTGTTCTATTTAGCGCAGCAGCCGCGTTCGATCGGGGGCATGGTCTTGACTGACTCTCCCGATGGCCGTTATGCCGCCATGGCAGGCGCGGAACAAGCCATGCGCATTTTCGGCGGAGATAAATTTTACTATGTGTTCTCAGTGCAAGGGCCGGATTTTCTGGAGCATTGGGAGGTCCCGATCCCCTTCGACCGCTTGGCCAGCAACTACGCGGATCGCGCCATTTTCAACTACACGTTCGGCGAACGTCACGACGCCATCGTCTGGTCGGAGGACAGCCAGCGGGTGTCCTTCCTCATGCGCGGCATCGAGGTGTCGGCGTTCAACGTCGTGGACCACAGCCATTCGTCGCAACCCGGCTATCAGCCGCAGCGCGAGGTGGAACTGTCGGGCAACAATGATTTGCGCGATGCCTGCTTCCTCGATCTGGATACCGGCGGGGTTTTTAACGCGCCGGCTGATCTGGTCGCAACGCTGCGCGCCCGGAACCAGCTTGCCGGCGGCGCACTCCAATCCGAATTGGTGCGGGAATGGATGCGGGCCAGCGGCGTTGATCTGCGGAAGCAGGGTGCGGGACAGGGGCTGGGCCAATTGGACGGCGTCCACATACTGGTGGCGGAGAAGGTGGGCGGCCGCGCCGATTTACGGGCGTTTGACACACTCGCGACGAACTTTGTGTTGAAAGCCGTGGGCGCCGCTGAGGAAGCGCTCAAGGACTACGACGCGCAAGGCAATCCCCCGTTGAATCCCCGGCGGTTCACGTTGACTGCGGCGAGTGTTCATGCGGTCAAGACCCGCGAAGGCGCGGTCGCGCTGGTGGAAATCCTGGAGGACAATCCGCGTTCCGGGCGCACGCGCCTCCGCTACAAGCTGGTGCAAAGCTCTCCGATCATCCCCCAGGGCGCCGCCATCCAGGCCATTTTGGATTACGGAGGCTTTGTCAAAACGAACGCCGCCGGCCGCATCTTCATGATCAGCCTGGTATATGACGAGGACGAGCAGGGCAATCGGCGCGAGTGCGCCGGGACTTCGGATGAAATCGCCCGGTGGCTCCCGGCATTTCCCGAATTGGAGGAATTGTGGCTGGCCGGATCCCAGGCGACCGATGAGGCGATGGTGTTTGTGGGGCAGCTCCATCGGTTGAAAGAGTTGTGGATGTGGAATGCCCAGGTGAGCGACGAGGGGGTGGCGAAGCTCAAGGACTTGAAGGAGCTGCGCTGCATCCACATCAACGACGCGGGCATCGGCGATCGCTCGCTGGCCGTGCTGGCCAAACTGCCGCGTCTCGAGAAGCTGTCGCTCCAGGGCAATGATTTCACTGACGCCGGCCTGGCTGAACTCAAGGGAATGACCCAACTCAAGGAATTGTGGATTGGCCTCGGAACCGAGCGCTTCACCGGCGCGGGCCTTGCCTCCTTGAGCAACCTGGTCAATCTGGAGGTGCTCGAACTGGGCAGGATGCCAATTGACGAAGAGGCCCTGAAGCCACTTCACCGATTAACCAAGCTCCGCGAACTGATCGGTCGGGGCCGGACGCTCAATCGGATTGAGTTCAGGCGCGCGGTGCAAGCGGGCGCGGAAGATTCGTCGCACGGATCGGTCTTTGATGAGTTGGGGCTGCCGTTTCCCACGCTCGAGGTTGTGGCGGGCTGGAACGATGAAACGCGGGTCGTGCCCAACCCAATCGCCATTCTTTCCGCCTGGCGAAGAACCGAGGACTACGGTGATTGGCTGGGGAAACGAGACGTCCGCACGTTCACCACCACAAACCGCGCAGGGTATCAGTTTGAAATCCACGCACTTTCGCTGGCCAGGAGTGACGGCCATCTGAGCGAGACTCTGACTTCATTTGGCATCCGTCGCCCGAACGGCTCGATGCTGGCCTCCGTGCCTCGGGGTGGCAGCGGCGACTGGGCGCAGTGGGCCTATGATGTTTACAACGAAGACGGCCGCACCGAGGTCGCGCGCGTCTCGGTAACGATCGACGCCCAGGGGAAGAGTCGCGTTTCGCGCGTCGTATGGAATCCCGAATCCCCCGACAAACTCGAATGGGAGGTTAATCCGCTGGGGGTTGCCTGGTCGGAACTGGAGTGGTCAGAAGCAGAAAAGAAA
>JALOTT010000157.1 GCA_025457745.1 Verrucomicrobiota bacterium | reverse complement strand
GCCTGTCTCTGACTTTTTATTTTTGGATGGCGACAGGCGCGACGCCTGTCCTACTTTGATAGCCGTGACTTGCAAGGGGCCGTGAAAATTAACTTTTCGCAGCCACGGCAGGAGGGGATGAATCAATTCACGCGCCAGGCCGTATTTGTCTTCGGGGTCGCGTTCGACCAAGCCACCGAGCGGTGCGCCGGCCACGATGCCCATGTTGCCGTTGAAGGCGTATTTGTATTCCTGATTCGTGACGAGCGAATGAATTTCCCCGCCGCTTACCAGGACAATGTGCCCCGCCTCGGCGCGTCCGAGATATTCCTGGAGGAAAACTCCCTCGGCGTGATTGACCTGCCGCAACCACGCGCGCGTGTCCTCGACTGTCTCGCACAAAATGGTGTGAATCGGACTCGTCGGCGAGCAGAGCGGGTTCTTGATGACGTAGGGCGTGGGATGTTGCGCCAGGATTTTTTCCGCCTCCAACCGGTTCGGTGCCACGAACGCCCGTGGAAACGGAATCTTGAACTCCGCGCACAGCCGCCGGGCGAAATCCCGTTCGCGCTCGATGCGCATGGCTTCGCCGGTGGGCCCAAAAATCGGCGTCCGCGAGGCGAGCAACGCGTCCTTCCATGGCGCTTGCGCCCAGTCAATGGACATCGGCACGACCAGATCGGTGCGCGTCTGCTTCAACAACGGGACGGGCGAAGGAAATTGTTCGCGGTGGTAAGTCGGGCCGGCCAGCGACGGCGCGTAGTGGCCGTAATCGCGCGTGAGATAGGTCGAAACCGACGCGCCCGCGTCTTTGAGGATTTGCGTCGTGCTGTGCGCAAACGCGCCGACGCCCAGCACCATGACGGAGACCTTCCGCCGCTTGCCAACGTTGCGGGCCTCCGCCGGGCCGGAGTGCGCTGGCCGCGACGCTCCACGGGCGTGTGAGCTTCGGTCGTTTCGTTGATTCGGCCAACGGCTTCGGCCACGCAGGCGGGTCATACTGAATTTGAGCAGCGGGTTTGCATCTCGCGGGCAAAGTGTGGGGCGCGGTGCGTGAGGCGTCAAGTACGGGACGGATTCAATGCGTGCGTCTTGTGCGCGAAGCGTTTGGACTGCGGCGATTTAGCCGCTTTCGTTCCACAGTGGACAGCCAGCAGCAAGATTCTTATCCTATCTCCCGTGGCCTGCCTCGCGGCGCATCGGCGGCTTATACCGTCACAGGCGCGTTCATAGTTTCGACGTCACGGCACGCGATAGACGCGGAAGAAACGCGCTTCGCCGGTCACGTTGGTGACGAGGGTAAAGACATTGCTGGTGGCGGTCAGGTTCGAGGCGAGCGCGCTCCACGCGGTGAGGTTGGAAGATGCCTCCACGCGATACGGCTGGCCGAACACGGATTCCCATTGCAACGTGACGTTCGGGTTGCTGCGGGTGATGGAAGTCAGCCGGAACGGTTTGTCATAGGGGTTGTTGAACACCATCATCACGGGCAAATGGTCGGAGGCGATTTTTTCGTCGTTGGTCAGCAACGGCGGTGGTGGCGGCGGATTCGTCAGCACCACGGTGCGAAACACCAGGCTGGTGCGAATGTTCGAAAACAGGAGGCCGCAGGGGAAAATGTAGTCAATGCGCGAGCCCGGGTTGGCGGCGGTGGTGGAATAAGTATTGATGCTCCCGGTGATTGGATTCGTGGGGTTGGTGAGGTGCAAACCCGTCGGGGCGCTGATGAACCGCTGGATGGCGAGTGTGTTCGTACCGTGGTTCGTGACTTGGTCGTTCATGTCGCCTGTCAAGACGTAGGGATCGAACGGAAACAGGACAAAAAGGTTTGTGGCGAAGAAATTCGTGATGGCGGCGGCTTCGGCGGCGCGTTTGGCCGAAGCCTCTTCGTACGGCATGTCGGAGGTCGTCGCTTTCAAATGCGTGGTGAAGACATGCAGCGGACGGGGCAGGGTCGGCACCGCCACTTGGGCTTCAAAAAGGTCGCGGGTGAAATTATCGAGGCTGTTGTTGGCGTTGCTGTAGCCGAACGAGCGCAAATCTACCCCGTCGAGCCACGAAGTCGAACGGGTGATCGGGAAGCGGCTGGCGATCACGCTGCGGATGGCGCCATCCGTGCCGGAATTGCGCGCGAGCGAATAGTCGGGCAGAAAGACATTCACGAAGTTGGTCATCTCATAGGACAGGTCATAGGGAATCTCCAGAAAGGTGATGATATCCGGATTGAGATACTGCACCTGCCGGCCAATGGCCTGCACTTGCGCAGAGTTGGTGCTCCAATCCGTGGCGCGATTGCCCTTCACATTGTAGGTCAGCAGCGAAATGGTGTTGGTCGAACCTGAAGGCGACGACGGGAGATTCACGGTCAACGTGGCCGTCTCGCTGTTGGTCGAGCCGGCGAAATTGGTGACCGTAACCGAGTAAGTGCTGCCATTCAAATTCGTCGTCACATTGAAAATCGTGAAGGTGTCATTGGTCGCGCCCGCAACACTCACGCGGTTTGATTGCCATTGGTAACTTAACGGGGCGGTCCCGCTCGCAACGACGGTGAATGAGACGTTGTCTCCGGCAGTCGCGCTCTGATCTTGTGGCTGCGTGATGATAAATGGGGGCGTGGTGGGGATGGCGCTGAAGGTGACGGTCAAATCGTCAATCGCCAGCGCGTTGTCGAAGCCGTCGTCGTTCACGTCGAGCCAGCGCAGGAAGAGTTCCTGGCCCGGATTCACCACCACGCCGGTCAACGCGATGCTCGAAAAAACCTGGCCGTTCGTGGCGGCATTGCCGTCGAGCGCGTTCGTGCTGGCGGAGAGGTTGGGCGAGACAAAGTTCAGGGCGGGAAAGTTGGACCAGTTCGCGCCGGAATAGCTGTTGGTGATGGGCGTATCGGCGACCCGCCACGAAAAGGCGAGGGCCTGGGGCGTGCTGGTGCTGCCGGTGCGCCACTGTTCGCCGGTGCAGGAGACGGTGATATTCGAGATGGGCGTCGGCGTGTCGTTGGTGAAACGCACACCGAAGGCAAGCGGAGTGGCGTTGACACTGGCCAGCGAACCGAGCGCGCGGTCGGAAACCGGGTGGGTTCCACTCGTGCCAAAACTGTAGAGGCCGCCCGTGTTGCCCGTGCCGGCGAGGTAATTCGTGGCGTCGCCGTTGCCTTTGTAAGCATACCAACCGGGCAGCGTCAGGTTGTTCGTCCAACTGGAGCCGGTGACGCCGAGCGAATCGAAGTGGTTGGAGTAAACGCCGGAGTTGAACGGAATCTGCCCAAAGGCAGGAAACGGGAATGACGCAAACAGCCAGGTGCCGGCGGCACAAACGACAAAACAACTTTTTTTCACAACAGTTTCTACAACAAATCGCCACCGCATTTCGCCAACGATGGCGTTTCCGGATGGTAAGATGGTAGAGGCGCAGGGCGATGTAAAGCGGCCAAGAGTGACGGTCGCCTCGGTTCGTGTTTTTTGACTCATTTTGGTGTCCATAGCTCGGTAACACCCTTTTTGAGTCAACGGATGGTTTCTTCAATCCATTTCACCCCGCCTTCGGTAACATTCTTTTTGAGTCAATTCGCCACGACAATCAAGACGGAAATAGGCTTTACACCGTTGGCCCGCATCACTACGATTTGCCGAATAGAACCTCAGGATGTTGAACGACACTATGGAAGCGAAGACGAAGACAATTGAACAATTTAAGCTGCACGAGCGGGACACGGGTTCGGCGGATGTGCAAGTGGCGCTGCTCACGCAGCGCATCAACCATCTCACGGAACACTTGCAGACCAGCAAGAAGGACCACAGTTCGCGGCGCGGGTTGCTGATGATGGTCAGCCAGCGCCGGCGGTTGCTGGATTACCTGCACGACACGGACGCGAATCGTTACCAGGCGATCACCAAAAAACTCAAGTTGCGCCACTGATCTTTCGGGAGGCGCTGCGGCTTTCTTTTTCCGCCCGCAGAAGTCCTCCCACCTGAATTGACCGGGTCGAAAACGCGGGCGGCCCGGTCGTGAAACAAACAACCTCGCGAATTAGAATTCCGTTGCCCCTGGGAAATTTCAATCAGCTCCGACCGCGTTCGGGGTTCATTGAAGTTCCTCGGTGGCAATGGAGGCAAGCAAAAATATGTCAGAGCAAATAACCGCCCCTGTGGGCGACAAGCAAATCCTCATTGAAACCGGCAAACTCGCCAAACAAGCCGACGGGGCCGTTACCGTTCGCCTCGGCGAAACCATCGTCATCGTGGCCGCCGTGGCCGCGACCAAGGCCAAGGAAGGCCAGGACTTTTTTCCGCTGACGGTGGACTACCGTGAGAAAGCGGCGGCCGCGGGCAAATTCCCCGGCGGCTATTTCAAGCGCGAAGGCCGGCCGACCGAGAAGGAAATTCTCACCTGCCGCCTCACTGACCGTCCCATCCGCCCGTTGTTTCCGAAGGGTTGGTACAACGAAGTGCAGGTGCAGACCGTCGTCCTTAGTGCCGACGGCGAGAACGATCCCGACATCCTTAGCATCGTCGGCGCCAGCGCCGCGCTGATGGTCAGCGACATTCCGTGGGACGGCCCGCTCGGCGCCGTGCGCGTGGGCCGTATTGGCGGCAAGTTCATCGCCAACCCGACGCACGCGGAAATGGCCGACAGCGATTTGGATCTCGTCTATGTCGGCAACGCCAACGACATCGTGATGTATGAAGGCGCCGCCAAGGAAATCACCGAGGCCGACTTCAACGCCGCGCTCAAGTTCAGCCACGAATGTTGCCAGCCGATGATCACCGCGCAAAAGGAACTCGCCGCCAAGGTCGGCAAGAAGAAACGCGAAATCACCCTCAACATCGTTCCCGACGAAATTCTCCAGGAAGCCAAAAAGCTCGCCGGTGATCGTTTCGTTCCCGCGTTGCTCACGCCCGGCAAGCTGGCCCGCGAAGGCGCTTGCAAGGCAATCCAAGACGAGGTCGGCGCGAAGCTTGTGGAAAAGTTTGGCGCGGAAAAGGTCACTGACTTCGTCGTCAACGACGCCTTTTATTACATCCAAAAGGAAGCCGTTCGCGGCCTGATTTTGAACCAGGGCAAGCGCCTCGATGGCCGCACCTTCGATGTCGTTCGTCCGATTTCCAGCGAGGTCGGCATTCTCCCGCGCGCGCATGGCTCGGCCCTGTTCTCACGCGGTGAGACGCAGGCCCTCACGCTCGCCACACTCGGGACCGGCGACGACACGCAGGAATTCGATTCCTACACCGGCGGCGAGAACGAGAAGAAATTCATCCTGCATTACAACTTCCCGAACTTTTCCGTCGGCGAAACCGGCCGCATCAGCGGGCCGGGCCGGCGCGAAATCGGCCACGGCGCGCTCGCCGAGCGCAGCATCGAACCGATGATTCCCACCGCGAATTATCCCTACACCATCCGCGTCACCAGCGAGATCATGGAGTCGAACGGCTCCACCTCGATGGCCAGCGTTTGCGGCGGCACCCTGGCGCTCATGGACGCGGGCGTCCCGATGATTCGCCCGGTGGCCGGCATCAGCGTCGGCATCTGTGCCGAGCACGATGCCAGCAAGAAAATCTCCCGCTACCAGCTCCTCACCGATATCATTGGCTGGGAAGACCACTATTGCGACATGGATTGCAAGATCGCCGGCACGGAAAAGGGCATCACCGGCTTCCAACTCGACCTCAAGCTGCGCGGCCTTCCGCACGCGCTCATGGCCGAGACGATTGAGAAGGCCCGCGTCGCGCGGATGCACATCCTTGCCGAAATGGCCAGGACCCTCGCCGCGCCGCGCAAGGAACTGAGCAAGTACGCCCCACGCATCGAGGTCATCAAGATCAACCCGGAGAAAATCGGCGCGCTGATCGGCCCCGGGGGCAAGAACATCAAACGCCTGGTCGAAGAATCGGGTTGCGAAATTGACATCGAAGACGATGGCACCGTGAACGTCTTCTCCGTGTCCGCCGAGGGCATGAAGATCGCGCGCGACGCCATCCAAGGCATGACGGCGGAAGCCGAGATCGGAAAGATTTACCGGGGCAAGGTTGTCACGATCAAGGAATTCGGCGCGTTCGTGGAATTCCTGCCCGGCAAGGACGGCCTTGTTCACATCAGCGAACTGGCCAACTTCCGCGTAAAACAGACCGAGGACATCGTCAAGATCGGCGACGAGATCATGGTCAAGTGCCTGGGCGTGGACGAAAAGGGTCGCGTGCGCCTCTCGCGCAAGGCCGCGATGTCCGAACGCGACAAGGAAATGAGCCCCGACGCCGAACCTGCCGGAAAAGTGTAACCGCGTTTTGAAATCATCAGGCGCGAGCGGCTATCCGCTCGCGCTTTTTTTGTTTAGTGGGGCAGTCCGTCCCGGCTGCCATAGTCCCGGCAACCGTCCCGGTTGCCGAATGGCATAGATGCACCAACCGAGACGGTCGGTGAGACTTTCGCAGGCGGGACGCGCTGCGCCACTACGTCATCAGGCACTCGCCGCTTGCCATCCTTCATGCCGCTTTCTACCTTGCGCCGGCTTATGGAAAAAGTTGTCATCATTGGTTCGGGTTGCGCGGGTTGGACCGCCGCGCTCTACGCGGCGCGGGCGAATTTGCAGCCGCTCGTTTTGACCGGCGTGCAACCCGGCGGCCTGCTCACCACCACCACCATCGTGGAAAATTATCCCGGCTTTCCCGAAGGCGTGGACGGCTATGAACTCATGACCCGGATGCAGAAGCAGGCCGAACGTTTCGGCGCGCGGGCGCAATTCGGGACGGTGGAGGCGGCGGATTTGTCGAAGGCTCCGTTCGTTCTCACCGTGGACGGCGAGCCGGTGGAAACCCGGACCGTCATCGTCGCCACCGGCGCGAGCCATCGCCACCTCGGTCTGGAGAGCGAACACAAACTGGAAAACAAGGGCGTGACCTACTGCGCCACCTGCGACGGCGCGTTGCCGATGTTTCGCAACCACCCGCTCGTCGTCGTGGGGGGTGGGGATTCGGCGTGTGAGGAGGCCACTTACCTCACGCGCTTTGGTTCGGTCGTTCACCTCGTGCACCGCCGCCACGCGTTGCGCGCTTCAAAAATCATGGCCGAGCGCGCCCTGTCGAATCCCAAGATCAAACCGGTCTGGGATTCCGCCGTGACCGAAATTCTCGACGTGAATCAGGACAAAGTCACGGGGGTTCGTTTGAAAAACCTGAAGACCGGCGCGGAGCGCACGGTGGATTGCGCGGGCGTGTTCGTCGCCATCGGCCACGTGCCGAGCACGCAAATCTTCAAAGGCGCGATCACGATGGACGAAAACGGCTACATCCAACCACAACGCGGGACGATGACGAACGTGCCCGGCGTCTTTGTGGCGGGGGACTGCGCCGACCACGTTTACCGTCAGGCCATCACCGCCGCGGGCATGGGCTGTGCGGCGGCGATTGAGGCGGAACGCTATCTGGCGGCGCTCAATCAGTAGCCGGCGTGGGATCACAATGCCGCCTCCTGCGCAACCGGCCCCCGTGTGGCGTGATACCAATTCCCGCGGACAACCGGAACAAATCTGGGTAGGGCGGGCAGCCCTCTGCCCGCCGCTCGTCCCAACACGGCCCACGGCGCGCACGAACTCCGACATCCGATGTCGGGGGATGTGACGCGCCCCTGCCAAGGTGCCTAATCCCCCCGGGAATTGGTATGAGTTGGTCAACGAACCCACTATTTTGGCGCATCCGCCCCAGACGCACGTCCGCAAAAAACTGGAGCCGTGGCATTCCGCAAGGCACGACCCGGCAGCCGTCCTCAACTTGAATGGATCGCGCGTGGGTGTACTGCAAAGTGTTTCTGGACCGCTGCGGGGCGTTTGATCCCGTGGCTGGCAAGCCGGTTGAGGTGCTAACTGCGTGGGCTGCGCGCTCTGGCCGGCTCGCCGAGAAGACATGCACCAGACCGGGATGGAAACCCCGCTGGTCCAATACCTCGGCCACGCGGTCCTCCTTGCGGAAGTTTCTCCGTTGCACGAACTCGATTTCCAACCCTGCGGCCGGGCCAGCGTCACGGCATGATCCCGGATCGTGTCCCGCAGGGGTTCGGCAAAGACCCCCAGGTCGAAACAACAAATGCCGGCGGAGTGAAGCTGCCGCTCCAAGGCGGCGGGATGACACACGTCCAGCAGATTGCCGGTGATGACAACGCGGTCAAAGCAACCCAACGATCCGGAGATCTTTGAAGCATACCGCGAACTCAGTGAACTCGACTCGGGAGCAGCAGAGGAAATGGTCGTTTCCATACCGCCCAATCTGCCCCAGCCTCTTGGTTCCGGCTACGCCGGGTTAGGGAATGGATCTGACGTATTCGGCGTAGCG
>JALOTT010000156.1 GCA_025457745.1 Verrucomicrobiota bacterium | reverse complement strand
CCAAAGCGAAAAATCCACGTTTAAACTAACATCACAAACAACCGGAAATAGTATCTTACGCCTCAACCCCGAAAGAGACATTCACGCTGAACCAGTACATTTTGGCAGGATCGGCTTTTTGTCTATGAACCACGACTTGCACAAATTATCACAGATAGCTGAGGAGCACGGGCTGTTAGCCACCACCGCCTCTGAATCCGTGTCAATCCGTGAAATCCGTGTCTAACCTTTTATGTCCGGCGAAAATAAAACCCAGCAGGCGCAACCGAATCCGGCGCGCAAAACCCTCGATGATCGCAACAAGATGTCCGACCTGGAGCGGCTCCGCCACTCGGCCGCCCACGTCATGGCCACGGCCATTCTCCGTTTGTGGCCGGATGCCCAATTCGCCTACGGGCCGCCCGTCGAGAACGGCTATTACTACGACCTCGAATGCTCCCACCGCATTTCGCCGGAAGATTTTGAAAAGATCGAGGCGGAGATGAAGAAGGAAATCAAGGCGAACAACGTCTTTGAGAAACTCACCGTCACGCGCGAGCAGGCCATCGCCGATGCGGAGAGCGGACGGCTGGGCGGACTGGCCGAACGTTCCGGAAATGCCAGCAAGTTCAAACTGGATTTGCTCAACCAGATTCCCGAGGGCGAGCCGATTTCGTATTTCAAAAACGGGGATTTCGTTGACCTGTGCGCCGGGCCGCACGTGATGCGCACCGGCAACATCGGCGCGTTCAAGCTCACCACCGTGGCCAGCGCCTACTACAAGGGCGACGAGAAAAACCCGCAGCTCCAGCGCATCTACGGCACGGCGTTCAAGAACAAGACCGCGCTCGACGAGTATTTCAAGATGCTCGAAGAGGCCAAGCGCCGCGACCATCGCAAGATCGGCGCGGAGATGGGGCTGTTCGCGATTGACACCGAGTTTGTCGGGCCGGGCATGCCGCTGTGGCTGCCCAAGGGCACGGTGCTCGTCGAAGAACTGGAGAAGCTGGCCAAGGAAACCGAATTCGCCGCCGGCTACGTCCGCGTCCGCACGCCGCATCTGGCGCGGGAGAAAATGTATAAAACCTCCGGCCACCTGCCGTATTACGCGGAGAGCATGTTTCCAAAAATGGAAATGGACGAACACCGTGCCGACCGCCAGCAAATCGAAGCCTGCATCACCGAACTGGAAAAACAACTGGCCGATTTCGCGAAGAAAATTTCCGAGCGCAAATCCGGTAGTTGAACTTGCGCGCGAAGGGCTACCGGCAGGCTTACCGCAGAAAATCGCGGATCTTGCCCCTACCGGCTCGCGTTTTACCCAACTCGCTGCGCAGATTGAGGATCGAACCGGGTAATGACATTTTTGTCACGAGTGCGCAGTTGACCCTTACGACAAATACAAGTCTCGCTGCTGACTAACTCAGTGGGTCAACAATCCTTAGCTGACCCAATCAATCGGCGGCGCATTTTATCCGAAGTTTAGCGCATCTGTGCCTCAGAAGCACTCATGACTTTATTCCGGCAGGTTGGACACTTGCAGACAAACATCATCAGCCCTTCTCCTGAACTCGGCACGCCCACACATCTCCCACAAAGAATAGTCTGGCATTGTTCACACCAATGAGCCTGTCTCCCCAATTCTGACATTGTCAGTTCGGGTAACTGGCCTGGTGGACAGGGGAAGTACTCGGCTTGTCCACTGCACCTACTACATTGTTTTCTTAACGCGCTCATTTTTCATTTCCTTTCTATTTTGGTTCACCCTTGTTTCACCGCGAATGCTGGTGGTTTGTTATCCACGACATTTTCAGACGGCGCAATTTCGCCGTTCCTCATCAGTCAATAGTTGCACGGGCAAGATGCAGAAATCTTTCCTCGTACGCAGTCCTTCGCCGAAATGAATCATTCCAGTATGGAGCACTACGTTGCCAACTTGAAGATCCATGCAGAGAATTGGATTGAACAGATAGTTCAAAGTCTGCGATGGCCAATTGTTGAAGACCTCCGTTACCAAGTTCATATAACCGAATGGCGGCTGCGAGTAGTGGTTTTGAAGCCACCGGATCGCGCTGGCCTCCATGCAAGGGAAGATCGATGCCACAAGGTAAACGGGGTTGATGTCCGTATGAAACGGGAACAGGTGCATCGGTCGGCCCAAGAAAATGCAGTCTGTCGCCGCTGTGGCAATTTCCTGCTTGTGTTCCTTTGCGATCCTTAGTGCCTGGTCAGCAAAAGCCTGCGGTATTGCGTGGTCGCGCAATGCACGATCAATGTGGAATGGAATCCACTTATCGAGGAAATCGCCGATTCCTTTCACCGCTGCCTGCCGTTGTTATTCGTTCATGTTCTTATTCCTCCGCGATCTAGGTCAGTTATCGTTGCACCTGTCAGGCAACGTCATAAACGACGAGGCACTTTGCCTCTCCTGCCTGAAGTCTAATGTGCAGCGTTCGATATGTGTACCTGCTGGCATCCATTATTTGGCTGCCGAAAGTTTCTATGGCCAATGCGGGCACATCAATTGAACTCATCGGTTTGGTCTCCCACAAAAACCCCACTTTCCCGGTGCCATCGTGCTGGGTCTTGAACTCCGGCAAGATGTCCATCAAGAATGCCGACATCTGTGGCGGGGTCGGTTGAACGGGATTTGATACAACCATGAGTACATACCGAATTAGCCCTCGTGGTTTGGTCTTCTCATCTGGCGTCATTGTGTGTTCCTACTGTTTGGCTTATCGTATTTGCTCATTGTGTTCCTTTCCGTGAACTGCTACTTGGCTTGCTGTAGCAACTCCGTCAAACGCTTGATTTGAGTCAATTCGAGCATTGTCGCTTCCGCCATGACCGCTGCTGTTCTTGAAGGGTTTTCGATGCCCACTTTCTGCAGCATTTGAACCGATCCTTCTTTGAGTCTTTTCCGGTGTTCCTCAAGCAGGAACAACAATTTTTCTTTGTCCGTGCCAGACTTCGGGCACTGCACAGGCGGTCCGCCAAAACGCGCAAATATTTCCGACGATGCTTTGAATTCACCTTCTATATTCATTGTTTGTTCTCCTTCCTGCTTACGTTTCGAGAGATTGCCTGACTCCTTGCTGTCCAACTTTGACTCTTGGCAATTACCTCCTTTCGTCGCGCGAATCGCAGCTCCGCACCCTTACCTGCCGATGGTGATGCGGACTTCGTTGCTCGGCATGGCGACGTGTTCGATAATGCGGACTTTGATGGAGCAGCATTCATTGACTCAAATCACGCCGCAATAATTAAGGGAATGTTTGCGGGGTGTCAATGGTGAAACATATCTCTTCCATTATGCCCCGTGACAGATCAACAGATGCTCCGACTGGTTGGCCGCCGCGTCCGCGAGGCGCGGTTCAGGACCAACATGACGCAGGAGTGTCTCGCCGAGTTGGTTGGGGTTCATTGGAAGACCATTGGACATATTGAGCGCGGAAGTTACCCGATTGCGCTCACCATCTTCGCACGGCTATCGCAATTTCTCGAAACCAGTCCGACTCGCTTGCTCGATGGTTTGGATACGCCAGATCCTCAGCGCACAGCCCGCATCAAGAAGGCGATGGCGCGGAAGCGTGCCCCTGCTAGGCGAAAGCCGTGAGTGTTACCGGCGCACTTGGAAATATTGAATTTCCTATGCGCGGCGCGCGGCGTTATCTTGGCGGCGATGTCTGCCATCACGAAATCGAACAAGCCGTTATTCATCGCCAAGACGCGGAAACCAAAGGGGAGAATTTGCGTTTGTCTTTCTTTGCATCCGGGCGTCAAAGAGTTTAACTTTCAGACATGAAAGCGAATCTGCCAATCGAAGTTGACCCGGAAATCATGAGCGGCACGCCGGTGTTTCGCGGGACGCGCGTGCCGGTGCAATCGCTGTTTGAATATCTGGAAGACAATCTGTCGCTGGATGAATTTCTGGACTGTTTTCCGACGGTGCGGCGCGAAGATGCCATCGCGGTGCTTGAACACAGCAAGAGCGAATTGCTCGTTCATGCGTGAAGATTCTTTTCGACGAATGTATGCCGCAGCCGTTGCGCCGCCGTCTGGCGGAGTTCGAGATTTCCACAGCGCAGGAGATGGGCTGGGGGCGCGTGAAGAACGGCGAATTGCTCAAACGCGCCGAGGGTGTGTTCGACGCTTTTCTGACCTCTGACCAGCAACTGAAGTATCAGCAAAATCTGACCGGCAGGCGGCTGGCGATTCTGGTGCTCTCAACGAACCGCTGGCCGATTGTGAAAGCGAAGACGCCGGAAATCATCGCGGCCATTCAGGCGTTGCGTCCGGGAGATTACGCGGAGCTGACCCTGTGATTTTTTGAAATGAACACCGAAGAATTTGATTTGATTGAACAAGCTGTCAAGACCAGCACTGCGCCGGCGGAGATTGTCGCCGCGTTCAACGAGTTGTCCGCGTTGCGCGCGGAATTGAAAAAGCTGGGCGAGCCGGAAGGTTATTACCTCAAAGCCATGAACTGCCCGCATCATCACCGCATTTTTGCGGCCGAGCCGCGCAGTTATCGTGACTTGCCGTTGCGCCTTGCGGAGTACGGCACTTGCTATCGCTACGAGCAGAGCGGCGAGTTGTTCGGCCTTATGCGCGTGCGTTCGCTCAACATGAACGACGCCCACATCTATTGCACCGAGGAGCAGTTCGCCGACGAGTTCCGCGCCGTGAACGACATGTATCTGAAATACTTCAAGCTCTTTGGCCTGGAGAAATATCAGATGCGTTTCAGCACCTCCGCGCCGGAAGGCATGGGCAAGAAATACGTCAACGAGCCGGAGTTGTGGAAGAAGACCGAGGACATGGTGCGCCAGGTGTTGATCGAATCCGGCATCAACTACGTGGAGGTCGCCAACGAGGCGGCGTTCTACGGGCCGAAGATTGACGTGCAGGTGTGGAGCGCCATCGGCCGCGAATTCACCATCGCCACCAACCAGGTGGACTTCGCTGTGCCTGCCAAGTTCGGCCTCGTCTATCGCGACAAGGACAACACGGACAAGACGCCGCTGTGCATCCACCGCGCGCCGCTCGGCACGCATGAGCGGTTCATCGGCTTCCTGATCGAGCATTACGCGGGCAACTTCCCGCTCTGGCTCGCGCCGGATCAGGTGCGCGTCATCACGCTCAACGACGACGAAGCGTTGATCAACTACGCCAAGCCCATCGTGGCCGAACTGCGCGCGAACATGGTGCGCGTGGATGCGGATTTCAGCGCCACGCCGTTCAAGGCGAAAATTTCCAACGCGGAACAATTACGCGTCCACACGATGCTGGTCATCGGCGGTCGCGACATGGAAGCCGGCGCGGTGTCCGTCCGCCTGCACGGCAAAGGCAACGTTGGGGCGAAAGCAAAAGGCGAAGTGGTGGCGGACATCCTTGCGGCGATTAAAGAACGGCAGGCATAAATCTGTCGCTGCGGCACCATGACTCATGCAACAAACGAGCAACATCCGCATCCTCGAAATCCGGACGCTGCCCACCCCACGCGCCCTGCGCCAGCGTCTGCCCATGTCCGAAGCCGTCAACCGCTGTGTGGTTGAAGCCCGTGCCACCCTCCAGCGCATCCTCCTCCGCAACGATCCGCGCCTGATGGTCATCGTCGGGCCTTGCTCCATCCACGACCCTAATGGCGCGCTGGATTACGCCCGCCGCCTGGCCGCATTGCGCTGTGAGGTGGCCGACCAGTTGTTCCTCGTCATGCGCGTCTATTTTGAGAAACCCCGCACCACCGTGGGCTGGAAAGGCCTCATCAACGACCCCCATCTGGACGGTTCCTACGATATCGAAACCGGCCTGCCCCTGGCCCGACGGCTTCTGCTCGACATCGGCGAACTCGGCCTTCCCGCCGCCACCGAGATGCTCGACCCCATCATCCCACATTACCTCGCCGACCTGGTGAGCTGGGCGGCCATTGGCGCCCGCACGACTGAATCCCAGACCCATCGGGAAATGGCGAGCGGCCTCTCCATGCCTGTGGGCTTCAAGAACGGCACCGATGGCAGCCTGCAAGTGGCGCTGGATGCCCTGGCCGCCACACGCAACCCGCACCATTTCTTCGGCATTGACGAGGATGGCGTCGCCAGCGTGTTGAGCACCTCTGGCAATCCCGACGTTCATGCGGTCCTGCGTGGCGGACGTGGAAGGCCGAATTACGATCCGGACAGCATCTGCAAAGCTGTCGCCAGGCTGGAAAAGGCGGGTCTGCCTCCGGTGCTGATGGTGGATTGCAGCCATGCCAACTCCGGCAAGCAATACGCCGTGCAGGAACAGGTGTGGGATTGCGTGATTGACCAGCGGGTGGCGGGTAACAAGGCCCTCGTTGGATTGATGGTGGAAAGCTATCTGGAAGCGGGCAATCAGCCCATGCCGAAGAATCCGGCCCAACTGCGCTACGGCGTCTCCCTTACGGATGCTTGCGTGGACTGGCCGACCACCGAGCGGATGCTCCGACGCGGTTGCGAACGATTGCGTAAGAGCCATTCCCGATCGGGAACCTTTGCGACCAGCGCGGCTCCACAGTTTAACGACGAATGAATCAAATAATGAAAACCAAACGCATTGTCATTGTGGGTGGCGTGGCCGCCGGAGCCAGTGCGCCGGCCCGGGCCCGCCGTCTGGCTGGGCGCGGCGCTCGCGTTTTGCGCCGGCACGTTCTTGGGCATCGCCTGTATGGGCTTGTTGCCGGAACTGCAATTTCATTCCCACGACCGGGTCAAACTCACGCTTGCCTTGCTGGCGGGTATTGGAGCAGCCGTGCTGATTGCCCGTTTCGGTCACGTGAGCCATGAACACCCGCAAGGTGCGAAGAACGACTCTCACACTGCTGCCGGGATGTTCTCCCCCATCGTTCCGCCCTCCGGGCTTGAGGCAACAGGGCATAAAGCGTGTCTTGCTTATCCGGCTTTGTTGAGACAATCCTTCTCCTGGTTATGGACGTGCTGATATTATCCCGGCTTCAGTTCGCCGCCACGATTTCATTTCACTACATCTACCCGCCGCTGAGCATCGGGTTGGGCGTGATGCTGGTGATCTTCGAGGCGCTCTGGCTGAAAACGCAGAACCCGCTTTATCATCAGTTGGCGCGGTTCTGGACGAAGGTATTCGCGCTGACGTTCGCCATCGGTGTGGCAACCGGCATCGTGATGGAATTTGAATTCGGCACGAACTGGGCGACGTACTCGCGCTACGTGGGCGACGTGTTTGGCAGCGCGCTGGCGGCAGAGGGCATCTTCGCGTTCTTCCTTGAATCCGGCTTTCTCGCCATTCTTCTCTTTGGCTGGAACAAGGTTGGACGCAAGTTGCATTTCTTCGCGACGTGCATGGTCTGCCTGGGCGCGCACTTCAGCGCGATCTGGATTGTCGTGGCCAACTCGTGGATGCAGACGCCGGCAGGCTATCACATCGTGCAAAACGCCAGCGGACCGCGCGCGGAGATCACGGATTTCTGGGCGATGGTGTTCAATCCGTCCTCGATGGACCGGCTTCTTCACACCTTGTGCGGGTGCTGGCAAGCTGGCGCATTTCTGGTGGTGAGCGTCAGCGCGTGGTATCTGCTCAAGGAACGTCACGTGAATTTCGCCCGGACCGCGCTCAAGGCGGGTTTGACCTTCGGGCTGGCAACGTCGCTGCTGCAACTAATCAGCGGCCACACCAGCGCCCAAGGCGTGGCGAAAAACCAACCGGCCAAGCTCGCCGCGTTCGAGGGACTTTATGAAACCACCGCGCACGCGCCATTGACGCTGTTCGGCTGGGTAGACGAGCAGAATGAAAAAGTCATCGGCCCGGCGATTCCGGGAATGTTGAGCTTCCTCGCGCACAACGACGCCAGCAAGCCGGTCACCGGATTGCGCGAAACGCCGCCAGAGAACCGCCCGCCGGTCAACTGGACGTTCCAGTTTTATCACGGCATGGTGGCGATTGGCTTTGGTCTCATTCTGTTGGCCGGACTGGGCTTCCTTTACTTCTGGGAAGGGTCACTTTTCGAAAAACGTTGGATGCTTTGGCTGCTGGTGTTCTCCGTGCTTGGCCCGCAACTGGCCAACCAACTTGGCTGGTTCGCCGCCGAGGTGGGCCGTCAACCGTGGATTGTTTATGGCCTCATGCGCACGTCGGAGGGTTTGTCCGCCGTGGTGAAAGCCGAAGCCGTGCTGGGTTCGCTGATTCTCTTCACGCTCATCTACCTGCTGCTGTTTGCGGTGTTCGTCTATCTGCTCAACGACAAAATCCAACACGGCCCGGACAGCGCTGACCTCACGCCAACAGGAAAGCTGGCGTGGCCGACCAAGAATTGAAACAACCACAAATGAACACGAATCAACACGAATG
>JALOTT010000155.1 GCA_025457745.1 Verrucomicrobiota bacterium | reverse complement strand
ACGAAACGTGCAGGCATGAAGGTTGGATCCTTCCTGCCCCTTTTTGTTCAAAACATTCTCAAAAATCTTTCTGCGGCTAAGTCCGACAGTCTGCTAGTGGTGGGTTTTCATCCGTGGTGACGGATACGAGCGGTGGCTATTCGCTTGGCCTGCCGCCGAGTTGGACCGGCTTCGTAACGCCGTCCTTGGGAAGTTCCGGGTTCGTGCCGGGCGTGCGGGCTTACACGAACGTCACGGAGGCGATCACGAATCAGAATTACCTCCTGGTGGATTCCATCGCGCCGCAGATCAACGTCGCCACCAGCGGCACGAATCTGTGGCTGAACTGGACCGGCATTTCGGGCGTGACGTACCAGGTCTGGTCCTCGACGAATCTGGCGGACTGGTATCCGTGGGGCGACGTGATCGCCGGAACAAACGGTGCGATGCAGTTGCTCGTGCCGGTGAGCGACCCGCCGCAGCAATTCTTCCGGCTCAAAGCGGCCAATTGAACGGTTTGGTCTTTGAACCAAAGTCGTGGCGGGTTGTCGGTCTCTTGGCTGCCGACGGAAATCTCAACTTGTCTTTGCGCCGCCCGTCGCCTATTTATTCACCGGCTTCCAGAAGCATGAACAACATCCTTATCGTTGTGCCGACCTACAATGAGCGGGAGAACCTTCCGCGCATGGCGCAACGGCTGCTCGCGTTGCCGGTGGCGGTGGATTTGCTCGTGGTGGACGACAATTCGCCCGACGGCACCGGCAAGCTCGCCAATGAGCTTGCCGCGAAGCATCCGACGATTCACGTCCTGCATCGCACAGAGAAGAACGGGTTGGGCCGTGCGTACATCGCCGGATTCAAATGGGCGCTCGAGCGCGGCTATGAATTCATCTTCGAGATGGACGGCGATTTTTCACACAACCCGGATGACATTCCAATTTTGCTCGACGCCGCTAAAGACGCCGACCTCGTCATCGGCTCGCGTTACCTTGGCGGCATTCGCATCATCAACTGGCCGCTCAGCCGGCTGATGTTGAGCAAGAGCGCGGCAACCTTTGTCTGGATTGTCACCGGGATGCCGTACACCGATCCGACGGGCGGCTACAAATGTTTCCGGCGCACCGCGCTGGAATCGCTCGACCTCGATGCCGTCCACAGCAATGGCTACAGCTTTCAAATCGAACTCACCAACAAGCTCTGGCGGCAGGGAAACCAAATCGTCGAAGTGCCGATCATTTTCACCGAGCGCGCGCGGGGCCGCTCAAAAATGGCGGGCCACATCGTGAGCGAAGCGTTCTTCATGGTCTGGCGGCTGTGGTTTCAGAACGGCTGCCGGCGCTCGCCGCGCAACCGTCCGCCAGCCACGGGGTAACCCGGGTGGGACGTGGGACAAAAGGCCGGTTGCCACTTGCCGATTTGACACTGCGCTGTGAACGCGGTATGGGAAGAAATGCAGAGTTGGACCAACGCAAACCGAAGAACCGCACCATGAAATTAAATTCATATCCCGCCGGGTTGATTGGCGCGCTCGCCTTGTGCGTCGGCGCTTCGCTCTGTCTGGCTGACAACGGGAAAATGCCGAAGGTTGGCGACAAAGCACCGCTGGTCACCGGAAAAAACCAAGACGGCAAAACCTGGAAGCTTGCCAACGCCATCGGCAAGAAAATCGTGCTTCTGTATTTTTATCCGAAAGACGACACGCCGGGTTGCACCAAGGAAGCGTGCGGTTTGCGTGATCGCATGGACGAGTTGAAGCGGGACAAGGTGGAGGTCGTCGGCGTGAGCTTCGACTCCGAGGAGAGCCATCAACAGTTCATTGCGAAATACAAATTGAACTTCCCGCTGCTGGCCGACACGGACGGGAAAATCTCCGAGGCGTACGGCGTGCGGATTCCCGGAAAAAATGTCGCCCGCCGCGTCAGTTTTCTCATCGGGCTGGACGGCAAGATCGCGCACGTGACCGAATCGCCGCAAGCCGATGCTCACGTGAACGAGATGAAAGACGCCATCGCGAAGCTGAAGCCGGCAAAGTAATTCTCGCGCCGCCTGCCCGCGGCGTCCGTCGCCGCTGGGACCACGGCCGGGACCGCTACGGCCGGAGCCACGGCTGTCACTCGAACTTCCGAGGCGGTTGATCGAACGACCGTCGCCTTGCCCTCCTTTGCAAAGATTGCGCATCCAAGCGACAACGCGCGCAACTCTTGCGCACACCGGCGCAGCCACTTCCTAAAAATACATGGATTCTTGTGTTGGCACCTCATTTGCGTGCCCATTTGCATCGGTAGATCGCGCGAGTATTTCGCGTTGGCAAATTCACCTACAACCAAAAAACATAGAGATCAACATGAAAAGACAAAATCAGTACTTGGCAGTGGCGGGCGTTGCGATGGCACTGCTCTTGAGCGCGGGCCATCTTATCGCTCAGAGCAATTCGCCGGGCGGGGGCGGACAAGAAGATCGTGGCCGTCGCGGTCGCGGTGGTTTTGGCGATCTCGCGGAAATGCGCCAGCGCATGATGGACAACGTCCGTGAGCAATTCGGCATCAAGGACGACGCCGAATGGAAGATTGTCGAGGAGCGGGTTCAAAAGGTCATGGATGCGCGGCGCGACACGGGTTTCGGCGGCGGGGGACGCATGTTCCGTCGGCCCGGTGGTGACAACAACAACGATGCCGGCGGTCGTCGTCGCAGCGGCAGCATGTTCGGCGGTGATCCCAATTCTGATCAAGAGGCGCTCGACAAGGCCATTGATTCCAAAGCCGCGAAGGAAGTATTGAAATCGGCGATGGCGAAGGTGCGTGCCTCCAAGAAGGATAAAGAAGCCAAACTCACGGCCGCACAGGAGGAACTGAAGAAACTCCTCAACACCCAGCAGGAAGCCGTCGCGCTCTCGATGGGGCTCGTGAACTAAACGTCCTCAACTGACCCGAACCGCGCGTTGTCATGAGTTCCGTTGAATCGAGTGTTCCTCCGGCCAACGATTTGTTGGCCAAGATGGTTGCTGCCCGGCAACTCTCCGCCAGCGACGCGCGCTCGCTCACGCGGCAGGTCAACGCGGCGGGTCAATCGGAGTCGGATGTGCTCCGCTGGCTAGCGAATGAATACGGCCTTCAATTCACCACGCTTGAAGACGTCGAGCCGGACAAGGAAGTGCTGTCGCTGTTTCCGGCGCGGCTGTTGTTGAAAGGCGAACTGCTTCCGCTGCGCCGCACCAACGGCACGGTGGAAATCGCGACCAGCAAACTGTTCGCCACACAGGAACTCGATGCGCTGCGCAGCCTGAGTGGATTGAAACTCCGTCCCGTCCTGGCGCCAAGCGAAGCCATCCAGCGCGAGATGAAGAAGCGCCTGGGCGTCGGTGCGGATACCATCGGCACGCTGGACGCTGAGACAGCCTTCGAGGTCGTGGACGAGGACAAGCTTGAAGACACCGACCTCGACAGCGCGGCGGAAGACGCTTCGATCATCAAGTTCGTCAATCAAGTCTTGCGCGATGCCATCGATTTGCGCGCATCAGACATTCACCTTGAACCGTTCGAGGACGAATTTCGCATTCGCTACCGTATTGACGGCGTGTTGCAAGAAGTGCCGGTGCCGCCGCAATTGAAACGCTTCCAGCCCGCCATCGTTTCGCGTGTAAAAATCCTCAGCCATCTCAACATTGCCGAGAAGCGATTGCCGCAAGACGGTCGCATCAAAATCCGAGTCGAGGACAGCGATGTGGACATCCGCGTCTCCGTGATTCCGATGTTGCACGGCGAGGCGGTCGTGATGCGTTTGCTCCGCCAGAACTCCACCTTGCGCGGAATGGGCGAACTCGGCATGGACACGCGCGAATACAAATGTTTCAAGCACGTGCTCGAAATGCCGCACGGCATCATTCTCGTCACCGGCCCGACCGGCAGCGGCAAAACCTCCACGCTCTACACCGCGCTCAACGAGATCAACGATGCCGTCCGCAAGATCATCACGATTGAAGACCCGGTCGAATATCAGCTCAAGGGCGTGAATCAGATTCAAGTCTCCGAGAAAGCCGGTCTGACTTTTGCGCGCGGGCTGCGCTCGATTCTACGCCACGATCCGGACGTGATTCTCGTCGGCGAAATCCGCGACAAGGAAACCGCGCAGATCGCCGTGCAATCGTCCCTGACCGGCCACCTGGTTTTCTCGACCCTGCACACGAATGACGCGCCCGGCGCAGTTACGCGGCTGGTGGACATGGGCGTTGAACCCTATCTCGTTGCGTCCTCACTTGAAGCAGTGCTCGCGCAACGTCTCGTGCGCTTGCTTTGCAAGCACTGCAAGCAGGTGGATAACTCGCCCACCGCGCAGGCTCTGAAAATTCAGCTCGGCATTCCGCCGGAGACGACAATCTACAAGTCCGTGGGTTGCCGCGAATGTCGCAACACCGGTTTCCACGGTCGCCGCGCGATTTTTGAGTGGATGGATTCTGATAATGAAATCCGCCAGCTCGTTCTGCGCAATGCTTCGAGTGATCAGATTCGCGACGCCGCGCGCCGGGCTGGTATGAAAACCCTCGCCGACGATGGTTGGCGGCTTGTGCGGCTCGGCGTCACTACGGTGGATGAGGTCTTGAGCGTAACCACAGCCAAGGAAGTTTCGTTAACGATGGATAAGTCGGACGAAGAACTCGGCAAAGATGCCCCGCACAGCATCGCATTGAAGCGGCCCTGACCTACGCAAACCATGCCGACCTTTTTCTATCGAGCGCTGGCAGCAGACGGCAGGGTCGCCGAAGGGCAGATCGAAGCCGGCGGCCGCGCCGACGCCTTCCGCCAGATGGAAAGTCAAAGCCTGCGCCCCATCAGTTTGAAGGAAAGCGTCAACGGCAAAACCAAAACCGCCGCGTCGAAAGCTGCTCCCGCCGCTGTGCCTGTGGTCAATGTTTCAACCGCAACCACTGCGTCCCCGGCTGAGTTGGGGATGAAACTCACGCTTGGTTCGGGAAAAATCTCCGCGCGTGTGCTGGAGAATTTTACGCGCTTGCTTTCCAGTTTGCTTGCGGCTGGCGTGCCGCTGAGTCGTGCGCTGGTGATTCTGCAAAAGGAAGCCGCGAACCCAACCGCAAAAGCAAAATGGAAGGAAGTTCACGACCATGTCGTGGACGGCATGACGCTCGCGGATGCAATGGCCAAATCGCCGGAAACATTTCCTAAAGTTTACACTGCGATGGTCGAAGCCGGTGAGACAGGCGGATTTCTCGATTTAGTGCTCGCGCAAATCGCCGACTTTCAGGCGCGCGAAAAAGAAATGCGCGGCAAGGTGATGACCGCGCTGCTCTATCCCGCGATTCTGCTCGTGCTCGCATTGGCCGTGTTGGTTTTCCTGCTCGTTTTTTTCATTCCGCGTTTTCAGACGCTCTTCACCGGCTTCGGCGCAAAGCTGCCGTTGCTCACCCAAATCATCGTCGGTGCGAGCGAAGTGATCCGATCCTACGGCCTGCTCGTCGCGGTCGTCGTCGTCGTCGCAGGATTTCTCGCGCGCGCCTGGGTGGTGTCGCCCGTGGGCCGGCGCACGTGGGAAGGTTTGATTCTCCGGCTGCCGGGCATCGGCAATCTCGTCGCGCAGTTCGCCATGGCGCGCTTCTGCCGGATGCTCGGCACTTTGCTCGGTGCGGGCGTTCCATTGATCAACAGCCTCAACGTCGCGCGCCGTTCCATCGGCAATCAGATTCTTGTGGATGCGGTTTCCAACTCGATTGAACGCGTGAAGGAAGGCAAGGCGCTGGGCCTGAGTCTTGGGGAATGTCGCGCGCTCTTTCCTGGTTCAATTCTGGAAATGATTTCCGTGGCCGAGGAAAGCAGCAAACTCGACGCTGAACTCGTCCGCATTGCGAACGTGACCGAAGGCGATTTGGATCGTCAGCTCAAGACCGCCGTTGCGCTGGCTGAGCCGTTGATGCTGTTCTTCATCGCGTCGTTCATCGGCACAATTTTCATCGGCATGGTCATTCCGATTTTCACCTTGCAGGACTACATCAAGTAACCATCAAGCAAACTCGATAACATGAGAATCCAAATCCAAAATCCAAAATCAGAAATCCGAAATCGCCGCCGCGGCTTCACGCTTATTGAACTTCTGCTCGTGCTGGTCATTCTCGGCATCCTGGCAGCCATCGTCGTTCCGAAGTTCGCCAACCGCGGCGAGCAGGCGCGACAAACAGCAGCCAAGACGCAGATCGGCGCGTTCTCCACGGCGCTCAGCGCGTTCGAAGTGGACAACGGCTATTACCCGCGTGGCAAAGACGGATTGCAGATGCTGCTGGTGAAACCCAATGACGCGCAGAACTGGCGCGGACCGTATCTCGAAGAAAAGGGCGGCATTCCGAACGATCCTTGGGGACGGCCCTATCTCTACGAGTGCCCGGGCAAACACAACACGAGTTCGTACGACATCAGTTCCTCCGGCTTCGACGGCCGCGAAGGAACTGAGGACGACATCACGAACTGGCAGCAAGGAAAATGATTGATGAATGTCGAAATCCGAAATCCAAAATCCGAACGAAACCCGAAGACCGAAGGCCGAATCGGAGAACGGATGGTTGTGCCATCGGTTTTCGGATTTCGTTCGGATTTCGGATTGTGCCGACGCGGCTTCACACTCATCGAGTTGATCCTCGTCATGGCCTTGCTCGCGATGGTGCTCGCGATTTCAGCCCCGTCGTTGTCGCGGTTCTTCAAGAGCCGCAATCTCGATTCCGAGGCGCGGCGGTTTATGGCCTTGACGCGCGCCGCGCAAAGCCGCGCGGTATCCGAGGGGGTGCCGATGGTGCTCTGGTTCGACACCAAACAGCGCACCTACGGCTTGAACGCGGACAAAACGTTCGTTGAGGCTGACACGAAGGCGGAGCAGTTCCCCGTGGACGCTACGTTGGAAATCGAGGCGCGTCATTCGGCGGACGCAATCGCCGCGCGCCAGACGAGCCAGTTCAAGAACGAGAAGGTGGACACGGGCGGGCTTTACACGCTGCGGTTTAACCCAGACGGCTTTGTCAGCGCGAGCAGTCCGGAGATCGTAGTGTTTCGGCAGAAGGACAATGGCGAGTTGTGGGTCGCGCAGAGTCGCAATCGTTTGAACTATGAGATTCAGGCCGGCAAACCGACGCTCGCGAGTCGCTGATCGCGCGCGTGCCGGCTTCACGCTGGCGGAAGTGCTCGCGGCGCTGCTGTTCATGGCCATCGTGATTCCGGTGGCGGTGCAGGGACTGTACATTGCGAGCCGCGCGGGTTCGGTCGCGGAACGGAAGGCCGTAGGCACGCGGTTGGCGGAACGGAAGCTGAATGAATTGATCGTGACGGGCCAATGGCAGTCGTCGGCGCAGAAAGGGACGATTCAGGAAGGCCTGCGAAGTTACCCGTGGAATTTGCAGTCCGAGCCGTGGGCCGAAGACGGCGCGATGCGACTGGTGACCGTGCATGTCAGCGTGCCGGTGCAGGGGCAGGATTACGACGTGGCCGTGAGCACGTTGATGGATGCGAGCCAATGAGAAATGAAGAATTAAGAATGTAGAATGAAGAATTGCCAGAACACTGTGAATGTCGAACCCCGGGCGAAACCCGCCCCGGTTTCTTCATTCTTCATTCTTCATTCTCCGTTCTCCCGTCGTGGTTTCACTTTGCTGGAACTCCTGCTCGCCATTCTTGTGTTTTCCATCGTGCTCGGCGCGATGCACGTCGTGTTTTTCAGCGCGTTCAAGCTGCGCGCCAAAACCTCCGATGCCATCGAGCGTTCGCTCCCGTTGCAGCAGGCGCTCGGTATCATCAAGCGGGACCTTGCCAATCTCGTTCCGCCGGGCGGCACTTTGTCCGGCGCGTTGCAAAGTGCGCCAACAACTTCCACTACCGCCAGCATGAGCGGCTCGCTCAATCGTGGCAATGGCCCGCAGTTTTACACGGCGGTTGGCATCGTGGATGACAATGCGCCGTGGGGTGAGATCGAACGCGTGTCGTATTACCTCGCGCAACCAACGAACAACGCGCCGGGCATGGATTTGATCCGCTCGGTCGCGCGCAATCTGCTGCCGGTGATGCAAGACCAGACCGAAGATCAGTTTCTGATGAGCGGCGTGCAGACCATCACGTTCCAATATTACGACGGCAGCGCGTGGAAAGACACGTGGGACTCGACGCAGGCGGACTCAGCGACGGGCCTGTCGAACAATTTGCCGGGCGCCATCAAGATGGACTTGCAGCTCTACAACGAGAATCCATCACTCGGTACGCCCGCGCCGGCAGAACTCATCGTGCCGTTGTTGGCGCAGGCGCGAACCAATGTGACCGCGACGATCGAATGAAACTGCGCGCGAACAATAATTGGAGTCCAAGCTTTAGCTTGTCCGGAAACACGCTAAAGC